>CAIYQH010000140.1 GCA_903928285.1 uncultured Bacteroidales bacterium | reverse complement strand
TCGATGTGAGGTAAAAAAATCCGGATCTTCAGCATATTACAAAGCGGAAAATATTTTATTTAGAGACAGTTAATTGCACTTCATGTAATTATTTTCAGAATAAAAATATTTTGTTATGCATTTATTATTTAGACAGATGTATTATCAATTTGCCCCGGTGTTCGGTAATACATCAACCATGATAACTGCTAACTTTTGGATTTAGGTTGCAGTTTTTCCCCCAGCCGGAACTGTACAAGCGAAAATATCAGTGTATTTACTACAAGAATATAGAGGATAAACCCGCAATTGGCAAAGGTGAATTTCGAAATTGTCAGCAGTGTTAAAATCACGCCAACTACTGTCGCAATCCACGGCCAGGCAATTTCAGTGTCCGGATATCTGCAGGCTTTCACTATCGTTGGAACAGCTGCAAGTCCATCGGCAACGATGCTGAAAAAGATAGCTACATTACCCACTTTTGTGATCATCCATAACATCAAGCCAACAAGGGAAAGAACTCCACAGGTCAAATCAAACCAGGTAACCTTCCACACCGCCTGTAAATTCACAAAAGAGGCTATGAATACAGTCAGTGGCATAAAGCCGGTGCTGAAGGTCATCAGTGCTTCAAGACCAACGCCTTGTCTGATTTGTGCGGAAAATGCGATAAATGGAACGATCGACCATAATAAAAAGGTAACCCTGTTAGGTTTGACTTTCCCCTTGACAGTTTCAGTTACGTAGGCGATAGAACCCGCTGCGCCTATCAGCGTTCCAATTATAATGAAGTTACTATGCAGCATGATTACCAGTTAAGCAATGGAATTCTGTGGTAAAATTAGTCAATTAGGCAACTCTCCACGGGCAGAATGACCGTTTCATTTAAAATCAATTTATAGGATAACCACCTTCCTCACCTCCACCCTGCTGTCAGCCTCTACCCTTAGCATGTAAACCCCGGGTTTCAATGCGGATGTACTTAGCTGAATCCTGTGGAATCCCTGCTGCTGTTCCGCCTCAGGAATCAACCTTATCTTCCTGCCCGTCAAATCAAGTATTTCGAGGATTACCTGCGAACTTTCCTTCAGCTCATAGGTGACCATTACCTGGTCATACGAAGGGTTGGGAAAGGCATTCAGGGCAAGTCGACTGGCACCTGGGGCCGGTTCCCTGATCCCCGTCATCCCGCCATCGGAAGTGCCGAACAGGAACCCTGCATCCCCTCCGACATAGGCTTTATAGGTTGGTGTCACATGAACGGCATAAAAGGCACCATTCAGCGGCAATTCTGTTTTCATCCAGGTAAGGCCGCCATCCATGGTTTTCAAGACACAGCCACCACTCCCGCCGGGGTAAATACCTCCTGCGGCATAGCCGGTGTCGGCGTCGTAAAAATGGACTGAATAGAGCCAGGCATCCAGGTTAGCGGGCGTTACCGGATTCCAGGTGTCGCCACCATCCGTGGTCCTGATGATCATGGCGGCACCTGCGGCAATACCGACCAGCGGACTGGTAAAGTACATCCCGCGGATATCATAGGACATGGATTTTCCGGTCCAGGTGGCGCCACCGTCGGCACTCTTCAGTAACACCTTGTTCCCGCCGATATAACCCGTGCTTTCATCAGGAAAACAAACAACGCGGAGGGTGTTGGCTGTCGGCGAGGGAAGCCTGGCCCAGCTTTGCCCGATATCGGTGGTGCGCACGATGACCCCGCTGTCGCCAACGGCAATGCCATTGGCCGTATTTGAAAAACACACCGACCTGATCATCCTGTCCCACCTCCCGGTATAACGCTTTACCCAGGTAGCCCCTCCATCCAGCGTGCTGTATATATCCGCTCCCCCGACACACCCGTAATCGCCATTGACGAAGGCCACAGTTTGAAAGATCGTGTTGTCGCTGTATGGCAGCCGCGACCAGGTATCTCCCCCGTTCACCGTCTTGAGGATCGCCTCCGATCCATATTCAAAATAGGAGGTAACCGCATAACCAATATCAGCAGTCGGAAAATCGATGGCGGTGATCCAGTTTGAGGTGAGACAGGATGAAAGGATATTCCAGGAGGCGCCGGCATCGGCTGTTTTTGCCATATAACCCAGGTAACCCACCAGGTAGGCAATGCCATCAGGCAACGAAAACACACAGGTCCGGTAATTATCGAGTACGGTTTTATTCCAGGTGTTACCCCCGTCGGACGAACGCATCACGAATGGCACCGGCGGAGCCATTATGCCTGCCCAATAGGCATTACCGGTCAGGAATAGGGTATCGGTATTCATCATGCTCACCGAATATAGGTCGACCGTATCCCCCAGATTCTTCAGGGTCCAGTTGTTCCCGCCGTCAACGGTGGTCAACAGGGTTCCGGCCACGCCACAGGCGACTCCCTTATCCGGGGAGATAAAATTGATCGCAGTCAGTTTGTAGCCGGTTGCCGTGATCTGGGGCAACCAGCTATTGCCACCGTTGGTGGTTCGCAGGATAAGGCCACCGCCCCCGGTCACAAAGCCTCTCTGCCCTTCGGGGAACCACACTGCCGTTAAATCTTCCGTCGTGTTATAGTCATATATGGTCCAGGCAGAACCACCATCGGAGGTACGGAGGATCCTGCCCTCCGAACAAACCACGAATCCGTGCAGCGGGTCGGTGAAAAAGATGCCGGAGAGATCGTAGCCGGGTTCTGAATGAATGAGTTGCCATGTTTCTCCAGCATCAACGCTCTTATAGATATCCTTATACAGGCTGATGATATAACCGGTATTCTGATCCGGGAAACAGACGCCGTTCAGCCTGTAGGTTGCATCCATGGCGGCCGGCAGCCGCGTGGTCCAGGTTGCCCCGCCATCGGTCGTCTTCATCACGGTTCGCTGGTCGCCCACCAGGTAACCCAGGTTACTGTCGATAAACCACGATGAAAATAACCCGTTGCCCTGGGGAAGCGGGTTGCGCCAGCTCCACTGGGAAAAGGCACCTGCTGCGATCAGCATAAAACAAATCAGGAAAAAGGGTTTTTTCACAGGATTGATCATTCAACTCCTGATCAAATATAGGGAATTCACCTCTCCTTCCGACATGGAGGCAGACTTTCTTTATTGGTCACCATCATACCCGTCAGAAAAACAAATACTGATCAAGTCCCGCTGGCGGCATTGTCTTATCCTGTATAGTCAATTCAGTACGAACCCTGTTGCCTGTATAGTTCTTTCAGGATAGGGCACTGTTGTTTAACTAAGTCTAAACAGCCGGAAGCAAAGACAAGCCTTAGACGAGGCTCAGAGGAGAGTTGGCGAAGGATTGGTCAAGTCTGCCGGGAAAAGAGCAAAAAGGGGAAGGAGAATGACATCCGCTGATCATTTGAAAATGAAGGATAAAGATACGAAAAACCGGGAATAATTACAATGAAAACTGTCATTTTTTTTCAGTGCCTTGCCATGTAATCCTCCAGTTCCTTATGCCAGGCATGGGGTTCAAATGTTTTCGGGTCGGTTTCTTCACCCAGCAGCAGGTCGATAAGGTAACGCGGCTTTTTGCCGCCGATATGAATGGATTTGATGCATGAAACGCAATAAACGACCACATCCTCCAGCGGCATCTCGCAGGTGCGTTTTACCATCTGTTCCTTTACCTTTTCCACGGGAATCAGGCCATAGAAGCTGTCACCGCAACAGGTACCCTTTTTTCCGGTATTTTTTGGTTCGGTCAGGGTGATATTCATCCTGGCTAATAATTTCCTGATGGCAAGGTGTACCTTCTCCTGGTCCCTGGTCGGACAGGCATCCAGGATGGTCATCGGGGCACCATGGTAATCGGGAAACTGGAAAAAATCGCTCTCTGCCAGAATTTCCCACAGGGAAATAGTGGTGGTCATGGGGTAATCTCTTCCAAAGCGCTTGTCACAGCCGGGACAAATGTTAATAATCCCGGTTTCCAGCGTCAACTGCGGGTCATGATGACAACAAACCATGAACCTCTCCATCGGTCCCATGTGTTCTTTCAGTATTTCATGGAGTACATCTGCCGATTCTGGTTTATAGAGCATCAGGGCACATCCGGGGGCAAAAACCTTGTTCATCATGAAAGTTTTTTAGCATATTAGATTTAAAGCAAGCAACCGGCTGTCATGAAGGACAAAGAGAAATCAAGTATTCAAGTTAAACATCCCGAAAGCATCTTCAAGGCCTCCGGCCGGGGTTATAAAGATACAATAAACGAAGAACCGCAATCGGAAAATACAGGAATGGCGCCCATTAAAGGAAAAAAAGCCGGCTTTCGCCGGCTTCAGAAGGATGTTGAAAATTCAGGACATTATTTAATGGGGAAAATAATCGAGGTCTCCCACTTCGCAGTATCCTTTTCGGTCATCGGTTCGGTAATATAAAATTCGCTGGGACTCCCTGCAATTTCCTTTCCATTTTCTTTAATATACTGGTTTAAAATGTGGTAAGTATTGGCTGTTTTTTCGTAGGCGCCAAAATAGTGGGCAACCACAGCTTTTTGCAGCGGGATGGTCTCCACCCTGATCCTTCCCTTGCCCTTGCCGGCCTTTTCAACCGAAATACCCAGGTCCATAACCGAAAACATGGTCACCGTATCGTATTTCAAGTAGGTGGCAAAGGGGGCGCCGATGGGGGTCAGTTTATTGGTTTTAACATAGTTCATGAGTTCTCCGTATGCCTTGCTCATCACCTGCCCGTATGTTTTTGGTCCGGCAGAATCGCGGATCATCAGGGCAAGGTGCTGGTTGATGCTGATCTCTTCAATTTTAGGCCAGCCTGCGCGTGCCTCGGCAACCTTCTTCAGTTTGGCAAGTCCTTTTTCAAAATCGGGTCCCATCATTTTTCCCATAAACAGTCCCATAAAGCGGCCCATCGGATTGTAGCCAAGGTCGCCTTCATCAATCCAGGATGTTTTACAGGAATCGCCCTGCCGCTCGATCACGATCTTTCCCTTTGATTTGTATTTTCCATGGTCAAATGCCAGATCATAGGCAACCATCTGCCCGGGAACAAGTTCGGTGGCGGTCATCACCCCCTCCCCCATCTTTTTACCTGTCCACGACCACGAGGTTCCCACCTGGCCGGCAGGTCCCTTCATCTCAAAAACTGCCGTGGAATCGAGTTCCTTTGTCCAGGGTACCCATTGATGCCATTGCTCAAAGTTGCCCGTAAGGCTGTAGACAACTCCTGCTCCCGATTTGATGGTTATGCTCCTTTCGACCTTGTAGGTCTTCGGTAAAAGGAATGAAATGAGTACCAGCACCAGGACGATGCCGATCACCCAATACAGAATTTTCATAAAGGTTTTCATGTCTTTTTATTTAAAATGGTTCGTAGTCCTTGAAATTGTGATTGTTTTATAAAAAACAGAATGTAAACAATGATATTTCAAAGATATTAAAATTTGTTATGTAAATTGAATCTAAATTATTCCAGCCATAAGTCATCATAAAAAAGTGGTATTTTTGCCGCTCAAAGAAATTATTCCTGATGAAAATAGCTGTAACCGGTGCCAATGGTCATGTTGGCGTTAATTTATGCAAGGCGCTCCTTGAAAAAGGGCACGAGGTCCGGGCGCTTACGCACCGTCATGTCAACGGACTCGAACATATGCCTGTATCCCTTATCAAAGGAGATGTGCTTGACAAGGAGTCCCTGCAATCCCTGTTAACAGGCGCGGATGTTGTTTTTCACCTGGCAGCGCGCATTTCGATCACCGGTGATCCTGACGGGATGGTTGCCAGGATCAATACTGAAGGAACCATGAACATGCTTGCAGTCGCTGCTGCCTGCAAGGTTAAACGGTTTATTCATTTCAGTTCCATCCATGCCTTTCAGCAGCATCCCCAAAGCCAGCCGTTGGACGAAACCCGCCCTCTTGTGCATCATGAAGGGTTTGCCTACGACAGGTCAAAGGCTGCGGGTGAAAGAGCCGTCATGGAGGCTGTGAAAAACGGGTTTCCCGCGCTGATCTTAAGTCCGACAGCCATAATCGGTCCCGCCGACCCTGAACCATCGCTGATCGGGAGCGCTGTTATTGATATTTACAACCACAAGATCCCTTCGCTGGTGCCGGGCGGGTACGACTGGGTCGATGTCCGGGACATTGTTGAAGCTGCCATTTCGGCGATAGATCATGGCCGTATTGGCGAGAAATACCTGCTGGCCGGCCACTGGCACAGTCTGCAGGAGTTTTCAGGGTTGATACAGCAGTATTCAGGCCGTAAAACAGTTCATACGGTCCTGCCCATGTGGATCGCCCGGATCGGGTTACCCTTTATCACCCTTTTCAGCAAGGTTTCAGGAACAAAACCCTTATATACCAGTGAATCGCTGACCATCATTACCGAAGGCAACCGCATGATCAGCAACAACAAAGCAAAAACCGAGCTTATCTTTAACCCGCGCCCGCTTTCGGAAACGATCAAAGACCTCCTCGAATGGCTGAAAGAAAGTAACATTATCCGATAATTACCTTTTCATGAAAGACACTACCTTCACCCTATTGGTTTATAGCTGGATCGCCATCGCAATTTTCATTTTTCCACTTGTCGTCAAAATTGTTGCTCCTTATGGCCGGCATACAACAAAAAAATGGGGCGCCCTGATCGATAACAGGATTGGCTGGATATTGATGGAAATGCCCGCTTTGCTTGTCTTTGCAGGATTTTACCTCTTTGGTTCGGGCCCCAAACCATCGGTAACCTGGGTGTTGTTCAGCCTTTGGGTGTTGCATTATGTGAACCGCACGCTGATATTTCCTTTCAGGCTGCGAACCTCCGGGAAGAAGATGCCTGTAGCCATCATTTTCATGGCGATTGGTTTTAATCTTGTGAATGGATTTATCAACGGGTACTACCTGGGAACGATGGCCACCCTGGAGCAATATCCCCTCGGCTACTGGATGGATATCCGCTTCATCCTGGGCATTCTGCTCTTTTTTGGCGGGATGTTCATCAACTGGCAATCGGACAATATCCTGATCCATCTGCGGAAGCCGGGAGAAACCAGTTACGTCATTCCGCAGAAAGGATTTTTCAGGTTTGTGTCATGTCCGAATCATTTTGGCGAGATCGTGGAATGGGCCGGATTTGCCATGATCGCCTGGTGTCTGCCCGCTCTTGCCTTTTTTGTGTGGACCGTGGTCAACCTGTTGCCCAGGGCGCTGCACCATCACAAATGGTATAAAGAAAAATTCCAGGATTACCCGCCTGAACGCAAAGCCCTGTTCCCCTTCTTTTTATAGGGGTTCCCTAAAACACCGATGGGAACCTCTTCTTGCCGAAGTGGTTCCCATCCCGTCATCCGGCAGACCGTGGCCAACCGGGGCGCTCAAGTTACTGTTATTGTGGCTGAATTACTCAATCGGGGTTTCC
>CAIYQH010000139.1 GCA_903928285.1 uncultured Bacteroidales bacterium | reverse complement strand
GCCGCCGCCGCGCTGGGTTTCATAGTCTGGTATTTTGCCAATATCGTCGTCTTCATCATCGTGGCCGGGGTGATCTCCATCGTGGGCGCTCCACTGGTTGAACTGCTCGACAGGATCAGGATCGGCAGGCTGCATTTCCCGCATCCGCTCAGCGTTGCCGTCACGCTGATGGTCATGGTGGCGCTGTTCGCCGGTCTTTTCAGCCTCTTTATCCCGCTCATCATCAATGAAGCCACGCAGATCAGCAATATCGACGGCAAACAGTTCATGACCTATTTTCATGATGAAATCGCCAGCTCGCAGTCATTCCTGATCCGCTATGGTATCATGCCCCGCGGAGCCACCTTCGAATCGACGGCAAAAAAAGCGATCCTGAACTTCATCGACTTCGGCATGTTCTCCAACATGCTCACCTCCATCATCACCTTCACAGGAACCTTCTTTTTCAACCTCTTCTCCGTACTCTTCCTCTCCTTCTTCTTCCTGCTCGATCAGAAAATGCTGCCGCGCTTCATCCTGATGCTCACCCCTGAAAAACACGAGGGACGGATCAGGAACGTGATGCACCAGAGTAAAAAACTGCTCTCCAGGTACTTTATCGGTCTCATTATCCAGATCCTGGCCAACATTCTTACCTATTCACTCGCACTGTATCTTGTCGGCGTTGAAAACCCGCTGGTGATCGGATTCTTTACAGGGATCATCATCATCATCCCCTACCTCGGCGGGATCATCTCCATGATCATGGGGGTGATCCTCGGCATTACCGGGGTCATCAGCGCCGGCGACTATGCCGCCATCCTCCCCATGACCATTAAAATTATTTTAGCTATGTTTGTGGTGCAAACCATCGACAACAACCTCTTCGCCCCGATGATCCAGGGAAAAAGCGTGAAGGCCCATCCCGTCGAGATCTTTCTCGTGGTGATCGCCGCCGCCGGGATCGGCGGGATTGCCGGGATGATTGTCGCGGTGCCGGCCTATGGCTTTATCAAAATTGTGGCAAATGAATTTTTAAGTAACTTCCGTCTCTTTCAGAATATCCCTGAAAAACATTAACTTTACGATGTTTTAAATCCTTAATGATCACCCATATGGCAAAATCAGGTTCATCCATCTTGTTTGCAGCTGCCGTCGGACTGGCAGCCGGTATTGGCGTGGGGTTGCTCATCGCCCCCGCAAAAGGTTCCAAAACCCGTAAACGTCTCAAAAAAAGGCTTATGGGACTGGCCGACCTGATGCAGGACGACCTCTCTGAAAAACTGCATGCCTTCAAATCGGCATTATCATCCGAGGAGGAAGATGATTTCCCTGAAGAGGTAGTTATGATGGAAAACGGGGAGGGCAAATAATGGAACCCGGTAGAATTTCTGACAACTTTTCGATGCTCACCGAAAATGTCAAGGATTATGTGAACATGAGGATCGACCTTGCAAAGCTCATCCTCACCGAAAAGATCGCCAAACTGGCCACTTTCTTCCTCATCGCCGTGATCTTCTTTATCCTGGCCATGTTCCTGCTGCTGTTCCTCTCGCTTGCCTTTGTCTTCTGGTTCGGCAAGGATCTCGGCCCTGCCTGGGTCGGAGCGCTCATTGTGACCGCCTTTTACATCGTTTCAGGCATCCTGATTTACTTCCAGCGTCATACCCTGTTTATCAATCCGCTTGTCTCCCAGTTAACCAAAATCCTGATGGAGGAGAAAGATGAAAACGACTAACCGCTATACCATCAAAGCCTCCCGGATCCATTCCCTCAAGGATATTGAGGTGGAAAAGCACCGCCTGCGGCTCGAAATCATGAAAAAGGAACAGGATATCCACAACGGCTACCGGAACATCCTGCAGGCCTTTTCCCCGCGCAACCTGGCCACCACCATGGTCAATGACTTCACAACCTCGTCATCGATCCTTTCCAAAGCCTTCTCCATCGGCAAAGCCTTTATGGCCCGGCGAAAGAAAAAGAAACGCGACAAGGCACACAATACCGGCGAAGATCAGCCGTGATGATGCTGACGGTAAAACAGGCCGGCAACCTGTTGAAGATCATTGCCGGCTACCTGGTTTCGCGCATCTCGGGAAGACCTGTACACTGGGGAAATCCGGTGGCTGTAAGCATCGAACCCAATAACACGTGCAACCTCCGTTGTCCCGAATGCCCCGCAGGCATGCATGAGCTCACCCGCAGGCGCGGACTGATGCAACCCGACCTGTTCAACGAAATCATCGGTCAGTTGTCGCCGTATCTCTCCTACCTCACCCTCTACTTCCAGGGGGAACCTTTCCTGAATCCCCATTTCTTCGACTTCGTGGCCACCGCCCGGTCAATGAAAATATTTGTCGTTACCTCCACCAACGGACATTTCCTTGATGCTGCATCTGTAGCCAAAACCATCGCCTCAGGGCTCAACAGGCTGATCATCTCGCTCGACGGCTCCACCCAGGAACAATACCAAGCTTACCGCACCGGCGGTGATTTTGATAAGGTGGTAAACGGGATCAGGTTGCTGGTGCAGGAAAAACGACGGTCAGAGTCGGCAACGCCGGAGATCATCCTGCAATGCCTGGTGCTGAAATCCAATGAACATCACGTAAAGGAGATCCGCCAGCTGGGCAAAGACTTGGGAGTTGACAGGATCACCTTTAAGACCGCGCAGTTCAACGAGTTTGAAAACGGCAACCCGCTGATGCCCGAAAATCAGCGTTATTCCAGGTATAAAAAAAGATCACAACGCAGCACGAACGATGCAGGATCGCGTTACGTCATCAAAAACCGCCTTCCCAACGCCTGTTTCCGCATGTGGAGCTCCTGTGTGTTCACCTGGGATGGCGATGTGGTGCCCTGCTGTTTCGACAAGGATGCCTCCCGCGCCCTTGGTAATATCAACAGGGAGCTTTTTCACGACATCTGGCGTGGGAAGGCCTACGACAGCTTCAGGCATAAAATCCTGGAAAGCAGGAAAACGATCGATATCTGCGCAAACTGCTCTCAGACTTTTTAAGAGATTGTTGTTCCGCTTCAGAAGTCGATGAAGTTTGTTTGCTAAAAAGACGGTTCATTTCCGAATCGTCCGCCTCACACATTCTATATTATTTCAGCTGATTTGACATGTTAATTTTGTGTTAAATATATTTTTATTATGTCAAAAAAGAAAATAATAGGTAAATGTTTTGGAATTCATATTTTTTGTACATTTGGGTTAGGCATATTTTAGGGTATGTGAGCTTGGAGTAAACCTCATTTTGCTTTATTCCGAATAGAAATAATGATCGAATATCCCGCATTACCCGCTGATACAAATAATGGCAATTTCGCAGTGTCACCATTCTCGTTAGTTTACAGAACCGGAAATAAACCCACCCATATTGGCCGTTTTTGGAGCGGTAAGGATCAATCCGTTAATCCGGTATTTGAAGACGTACTATTTAAAGGAATAATAATTATTAAAACTAAAACGATATTATCATGAAAAAAAATCTACTTTCAATTATTATGTTTTTCGTGGTTGCCATGATGGGAAACGCTTATTGCCAATGTCCATGTACATCCGACGGAACACAATTTCCTTTAGGGATAATGACGCCAGCATCTTCCTGGCAAACAGCAACTACTTGCCAGTATGGCGGTGAGTATGGTTTGTATTATGTAACCTATGGCTATACCTATCAATGGTCATACTGTGCTGCAGATGGCGGAAGTGCCACCTGGGATACCCAGCTAAGCCTTTATGATAATTCCACACTCGCATGTTTAACTTTTAATGATGATTATTGCGGAAACCAGAGTAAAATAATATGGACGGCAAATTTTTCAGGAGTTGTCCGTGTAAAGACCAATCAATATAATTGTACAACAAATTCCACCTGTGCGACTTTAGTTTACATGGGATCGAATGGCACAGGATGCACAAATTGGTATACATCTCCGGCATCCGCTAATTATTCGTGGCCTGCCAATTCAGGGTACTTCACGGTTTATGCAACAGGATCATGCAGTATGACCGCATCATCCAGTGTTGCATGGATAAATAATATAACTTATTCCAGTGGCGGATACAATTACAGTATTGACGCTAACTATGCATGCAGTTCACGGACAGGAGTTATTAACATTTTTGATGCAAGTAATAATAATTGGGTAACAAGTTTCTTGGTCACACAAGATGGTGATTATAGTACATGTACCGGTTGGTACATAAGCCCGACATCAGGCAGTTATTCATCCTCTTCAAATTCGGGTTTCTTTAACGTATATGCATCCGGCGGGACTTGCGGATATCATGTAACTCCAAGTGATTCATGGATTGCAATAACCTATAACAGTGGGGAACTGGATTTTAATATTGATCCTAATCCCGATTGTATGACCCGGACAGGATATATTTATGTTTATGTAACATGTACGAATGCACTTGTGGCTACCTACGCAATAACGCAGGCAGGATCAGGCTCATTGCCCGGGGCCGCCAATGTAACCGGACCAAGTCCTATCTGTCAGGGTAGTTCACAAACTTATTTTTGTTCATCATCGGGAGCAACATCCTATAACTGGACGTTACCCCCGGGATGGTCAGGCTCCGGTTCAACCAGTTCAATTACAGTGACTGTGGGCAGCAATTCGGGGTACATCTGTTGTACGCCCGTTAACGCTTGCGGTTCCGGGACACAGGTATGTTTTCCTGTTGCAGTTACCGGGATTCCATTCTGCAACAATATTGCAGGCA
The DNA here is from genome assembly GCA_903928285.1 of uncultured Bacteroidales bacterium. Lineage (GTDB taxonomy): Bacteria > Bacteroidota > Bacteroidia > Bacteroidales > FEN-979 > CAIVAT01. The sequence goes on along the minus strand of CAIYQH010000139.1, from coordinate 3,386 downwards.
ATTCGAGTGTTTGTCCGGGCACAACTCAAAGTTACAGTACAAACGGAAATACTGCTTTATATAACTGGACATTACCCCCGGGGTGGACAGGTTCAAGTTCAAATGGTTCCATTACTGTGACGGTGGGCAGCAACTCGGGTAACGTATGTTGCACACCCATCAATGGTTGCGGTCCCGGGACTCAGGTATGTTTCGCTGCTACAGTTACCGGAATTCCGCCTGTGCCAACCATAACCGTAAATGGCACTACATTAATGTCAAGTGCAGGGACAACGTATCAATGGTATTTAAACGGGACCTTAATCCCGGGAGCTACAACACAGTTTTACACTTGTGGTGGAAGTGGATTTTATCAGGTCGAAATCACAAATAATGATGGCTGCACGGCATTTTCCACACCCATTGGATGTCCGAATGCCATTGAAGAACATATTTCAGGGAATATGATGATTTATCCGAATCCGACTAATGGAATATTTACGCTTGAGATGAGAGGCCAGGGTATCGGGAAAACAGATTATAAAGTTGAAATTTTCAATTATCTGGGACAAAAAATCTATGCTCAGGAATTTCTATTGCAGAAGACTGACATTGATTTGAGCAATAAGCCAAAGGGAATTTATTTTGTACAGATAAACGCTGATGAAAGAACTTATATGAGCAAGGTCGTAATTCAATAATATTTATTTGACCGGAATCATACCAACAGATATTATTTTAATTGATTGGTCACGTTAGTAACAGTTACAAAATATGGATCAGGTCATTGCCTGACCTTTTATGGGCCAGTCATTGTATTGGAATAACCCAGACCAAGAAGGCAAACCGCCTCATGAAGCGGTGGCTTTTCTTTATTACTGATCATTGGAATTCATGCAGCCTGCAAATCTCTTGCCGGATTATATCCGGATTATGAATCATAAGCGTAAATTTGCATGCTCTTGCATCCTTCAATGAAAAAATTAATCCTTCTCACGATCGTTTGCCGGATCCTGCTCAGCGGCTTCGGCTATGGTCAGCCGGCCGGACAAACGATCGTGTATGGTTCAAACCCGCATTGCGGCAGGACGGTCCATCTGCGCGGCTTCGGCATGTATGTGGAGGAGTATGGCAAGGGCGAGCCCCTGCTGATCATCCACGGCAATGGCGGCTCCATCGCCTCTATGCGGTACCAGATCCCCTTTTTTGCAAAACATTACAGGGTGATTGCCGCCGACAGCCGATCACAGGGAAAATCGGCCGATGGCGGAGATTCCCTCTCGTATGAGATGATGGCCGATGATTACAGCGCCCTGCTCGACACCTTGCATGTGAAATCTGTCTTTGTGATCGGCTGGAGCGACGGCGGGATCATAGGGTTGTTGCTGGCTATCCGCCATCCCGGGAAGGTGAAGCGGCTTGCCGCCACGGGGGCCAATATCCGGCCCGACAGCAGTGCTGTCGCTTATGCCGATATCCATGGTATGAAACTCCAGCATGAACGGCTGAAAAGACAACCGCAGGAAACCGGAGTCAAAAATGAGATCAAACTCACCCGGCTAATGATCCTCGAACCAAACATCTCTCACCAGGCGCTTCATTCCATCCTATGTCCGGTTTTAATTATAGGCGGCGACCACGACATCATCAAAACGGAACACACCCTCGAAATTTCAAGGAATATCCCCGGGTCAAGCCTCTGGATACTGCCCGGCTCGGGTCACGATACCTGCATCAGGTTCAAAGATGATTTCAATGAACAGGTTCGCCGTTTTTTTGCAGCTGATTAAATCAAATGCTGTTATCCAATCCTAAGCCAAACGAAAGATGATCCTCGAAGCCTGCGTAAACTCAGCCATTTCAGCCATCGAAGCCCAGGCGGGCGGCGCCGACCGCGTCGAACTCTGCGAAAACCTGCACGACGGGGGAACCACCCCCAGCGCCGGCTCCATCCTGTTTGCCCGCAAACATCTTCATATCGGGCTTTATGTCATGATCCGCCCCCGCGGAGGCGATTTCCTTTATACCGATGATGAATTCGAGATCATGAAGACCGATATCGGCATTGCCAGCGAGATGGGGGCCGACGGCGTGGTTTTCGGCATCCTGTTGCCCGATGGCACCATCGACAAGGAAAGGATGAAGGTGCTGGTCGACCTTGCCCGCCCCATGGGGGTTACCTGCCACCGCGCCTTCGACATGACCGCCGATCCCTTCCGGGCCATGGAGGATCTCATCAGCCTCGGGGTCGACAGGATCCTCACCTCCGGACAGCAACCTACCGCACCGCAGGGCGAAACGCTGATCAGGGAGCTGGTACTCAGGTCGGCAGGCCGTATCATCATCATGCCGGGAAGCGGCGTAAAGGAGCACAACATTCCCCGGCTGGCGGAAACCACAGGAGTCACCGAACTTCACATTCATCTTGAAAAACAGGAGGCCAGCAGGATGCAGTTCAGACAATCGTCGGTATATATGGGAAAACCGGGCCAGTCGGAATTTGAACATACGCTGACCGACCGCAGCAAGATCAGGAAATTACGCGATCAGCAAACTTTTTGACCCCCACCGTGGCCTTTTCCCTGATCAAGGTCAGCCCGGGAACATAATACTGCGGTTCGGCCTCCGGGTCGACCAGGTATTTGGGAGCCCGCGACGGAAGATATTGCAGAAGACCTGCGGCAGGATAAACCTTAAGGGAGGTCCCTACAACCAGGAAAATATCGGCCCTCCTTACCAGGGAGGTGGCGCGCATGATATTGGGAACCGGTTCGCCAAACCACACGATATGCGGTCTCAGCTGCGACCCCTTTTCACAACGGTCGCCCACCTTCAGCTCCCAGCCGGCAAGGGGATAAACCAGGCTTCCGGACTGGCAACCTCCTCGATCCGGTAGTTGTTCCAGAGTCCGTCGGCATCGCGGAAGGTCTGGATCCCGCTCTCCTGGCTGATACCGGCGCCGGAAAGGACAACAAGGTTTTTCACAGGCAGCATAAGAGACTGTTCTTACGTTTTCGATGTTGACATGATGGTTGTCCCGCTGATCAAAGTTTTCATTTAACCACAATGATCACAATGATTTACACAATGGTCACAATGATTTTCTTTGTGTTCATTGTGCCTTCTTTGTGTCATTGTGGTTAGATTTTTCAACCCGCCATTCAAAACAAAGGTAATACAGAAAAAGGAACAAAAGGAGTCCTTATACCTCCCGGAAATTTCTTATTTTCGGGAAAAGAATTCCAACATGAAAACTTCTCCTCCCCGACCCTTTTCAACTTTTCACAGATGCGCGGTTTCGCTGTTCTGTTGCATGGCAGCCCTGCCCCTGTTTTTCTCCCCTGCAAGGGCCCAGCAGACCCAGCCAGCCGACTGGGAAAACCCACAACTTACGGGCATTAACAATG
>CAIYQH010000138.1 GCA_903928285.1 uncultured Bacteroidales bacterium | reverse complement strand
TTTACGAGGTAATCATCAGCGCCAAATTCCAGTCCCTTTACAATATCCTCGGTAGAACCAAGCGCCGTCAGCATCATGACAGGTACCGTAAATCCACGGTTATCCCGGTATCGCCTACAAAGCTCTGTTCCGTTCATCTGGGGAAGAATTACATCAAGAACAAGAAGATCATAATCCCTCGAACAGGCCATGCTGAGCCCCATGCCTCCGTCATAGGCAACTTCAACATTATGCCCCTCTTCTTCCAGCCCTTTTTTAATAAAGGATGACACATTGATTTCATCTTCAACTAACAGGATACTTGCCATCTGAAATTTTGTTTTATGGATTACGGACAAGATACTAAATTCAGGGAACCTAACATCCGCTTAAGCAAGTTTTTTTATTTTGAACCTGTAAACACCTTTGAAAATGATGGGAAAAATAAACAGTGTCAGGATGGTCGATGTTATCAGTCCCCCGATTACGACAATGGCCAGTGGCCGTGAGGTTTCAGATCCAATTCCAATAGAAGTTGCCGCCGGCATGAGGCCTATGGCTGCCATCGTGGCGGTCATCAGAACAGGCCTTATCCGGGTGATCACGCCAATACGGATGGCCTCATCCAGGTGTATTCGTTCGTGCAGGTTCTTTTTGAATTTTGACAGCAGGATGACTGTATCCTGGATGCAGATTCCAAAGAGAGCAATGAACCCTATTCCTGCTGAAATGCTGAAGTTAGTACCCGTTATATGCAGCGCCATTATTCCGCCGATGATGGCAAACGGAACATTTAATAAAATCAGCCCGGCATCGGTTACATTTCCGAAAAGAACAAACAAAATAAAAAAGATGAGGATCAAACTGATCGGGACGACAATGCTCAACTGGCGTGATGCCCTTTGCTGGTTTTCAAAATCGCCCTGCCATTCGATTTTATATTCATTCGGCAATTTGATTGCGGCATTTACTTTTTTCTGCGCTTCTGCGATGGCTGAACCCATATCTCTTCCCCTGACAGAAAATTTCAGGGCAACAAACCGCATATTATTGTCCCTGAAAATCAATATGGGACCTGTCGTATAATTTATATCAGAGATCTCCTTCAAAGGGATCTGCCCCCCTGTTTGAGTCGGAATCATTAAATTCCCGATCTCCTTTTCTGAAAGCCGGTATTCCGGTAAAAACCTGATCCTGATATCAAATTTTTTATAACCTTCATAAAAAGTGGAGGCAGCTTTGCCACCAATGGCCATCTCGATCACCGCGTTACAATCAGAGGTTTCGACGCCATACATGGCCATTTTTTCCTGGTCAAGTTCAATCCGCAATTCAGGCTGTCCCAGGCTCTGGATTACGCCCAAGTCATCAATTCCTTTTATATTCTTCATAATGTCGTAGATGCTGTCGGCCTTGCTGTCAAGATAGGCAAGGTCGTCGCCAAACAGTTTTATGGCGATTGACCCCTTTACACCTGAAACGGCTTCATCCACATTATCCATGATTGGTTGTGAAAAGTTAAAGACAACACCCGGAAATTTTTCAAGTTTTTTGTACATCCGTGTGATGAGTTCCTCCCTGTTTTTAGCATGTTCCATAGCTTTGGTGTGGTAGATGTCGATAAATAGTTCGACATTGTAAAAACCCGTTGCGTCGGTTCCGTCATTGGGTCTGCCGGTTTGCGAAACCACCTTTTTTACTTCAGGAAATGAACGGATGATGTTTCGCATTTCATTGGTGATATCAACAGCTTCGTTTAAGGAAACACTGAGTGGAAGCGACGCCCTCATCCAGATTGCCCCTTCGTTCAGTTCGGGAAGGAATTCCGTGCCAAGATAGCGGAATGAGATAAAACTTAAAATCATGATGGAACCTGCAACAACCAGACTCAGCTTTTTATTACGGTAACACCTGTCAAACACTGAAACTGACAGACGTGTTACCAAGGAAAAAAATGGATTATGTTTTTCCTTTACATTTTTTCTCAGCAGTAAACTTGATAAAACAGGTACGAGCGTCAATGAAAAAATAAGCGCACCCAGGAGGGCAAAGCCCAGCGTCCATGCCAGTGGTGAAAACATTTTACCCTCGACTTTCTGGAATGAAAAAATAGGCAGAAGCGCCGTAATGATGATGAGTTTGGAGGTAAATATTGCCTTCCCCATCTCCGTGCCAGTTTCCTTTACAAGACCAAGTTTTGACATCGGGTTGAATTTAATCATCCCGACGCTCCTTGCCTTTCTGTCCATCGCCACGAAAATCCCTTCAACCATCACCACCGCCCCGTCAATGATAATCCCAAAATCGATGGCCCCCATCGATAACAGGTTGGCCGACATGCCTTTGATCCGCAGGCATATAAAGGCAAAGAGCAGGGCTAACGGGATGATCAATGAAACGATTATGGTGGTGCGCCATTCCGCCATGAACAGGAAAACGATTAAAGTAACCAGGACAATCCCTTCAAGAAGGTTGCCGGTTACCGTGTGGGTCGCGTAATCCATCAGCTCCTGACGGTTGTAAAAGGTCTCTATTTTCACATCCGACGGAAGGATTTTTGTATTGAGATCATCAATTTTCTCCTGTACCTTTTTGATTACATCGCTCGGATTTAGCCCTTTGCGCATCACTACGATCCCCTCCACAACATCAGGGTTTTGGTCCATTCCCACCTGTCCCAACCGCGGAAGATTCGATTCAACTATGTTGGCGACATGTTTAACGAGGATCGGGCTGT
>CAIYQH010000137.1 GCA_903928285.1 uncultured Bacteroidales bacterium | reverse complement strand
TTAATTCTCCGTTAATCTCCCGTCAATTCTCCGTTAATCACTATTTTTTCTCCGTTAATTCTCCGTTAGTCTCCCGTCAAATCTCCGTAAATCTCCCGATCTTCCCCCTATTCTCCTGCGTCATCCCTGCGTCATCCCTGCGTCATCCCTGCGTCATCCCTGCGTCATCCTTGCGTCATCCCTGCGTCATCCCTGCGTTGTCCTTGCGTCGTCCTTGCGTCGTCCTTGCGTCGTCCTTGCGTCGTCCCCCGTTCAAAATTCGTTATTCGATATCCGGTCCTCGAATTACGAAATCAAAAGAGTCTGAAATACGAAATCTGAAAATGAATTACGTCTGAAATCTGAATTACGAAATCTGAAATCTGAATTACGAAATCCGAAACCGACACCCGGTATTCGGGCTTCGATATTCAATATTCGATATTCATTTTTCATTTTTCATTTTTCAATATTCCCTTTGTTTTTTATATTTTTATCGCATGAAAAAACCACCCGTAAAAAATCCGAAAACTGCAAGGAAACTCCCCGCGGCGACCTTCGAGAGTCGGTTCAACAATACCCTGTTTTCGATCCTGGTGCTGGCATCGCTTACCTTCGTGGTCTATTCCAGGACCCTGCTTTTCGGCTATACGAAACTCGACGATTCCATCTTCATTGTCGAAAACGCCTCCTACAACGCCGATGCGCATAACATCGCCGTTTCGTTCAAGCGCGGGCTCTTCAACCCCACGCGGGATGTCTATTACCGTCCGCTGTTCCTGGTTGATTTCATTCTTGAATCCCGCCTTTTCGGCGTCAAACCTGCCGGGTACCATTTCACCAACCTGCTGTTCCATATCCTGTCGGTGTGCCTGTTATTCCTCTTCCTGAAGAAGATCAAGATCCCCCCGGCCGACTCCTTCCTGCTTTCGCTGCTCTTTGCCCTTCACCCGGTGCTCACCCAGGCGGTGGCCTGGATCCCGGGCCGCAACGACATGCTGCTGATGATCTTTTTCCTCACCGCCTTCCTCCTGCTGATCCGATACCTTGAAAAACCCTCGCCGGTTATCCTTGCACTCCATGTGCTGGCCCTGCTGGCTGCCCTCTTCACCAAGGAAACGGCTATCATCATCCCGGTGATCATGGCCATCTTTTCGCTGACTTGTCTGAAACCGGGCTGGAAAAAATTGCTCATGCCCATAGCCGGCTGGATCATGGCGATGGCCATCTGGATGCTTGTAAGGTCAACCGCTACCCTTTCGAAGGACTGGACCACGCCGGGCAGCATGCTGATGACGGGACTGGGAAGGATCGGCGTGATCGTGCAATATGTGGGGAAAATCTTCATCCCGGTAAACCTGACCGTATTCCCCGAAACGGGGGATATCACCATGATATGGGGATTCGTGGCCATTGCCGGTTTTGTTGCGCTGATCGTCTATTCGAAAAGCTACTCCAAACCCCTTACCTGGCTGGGGCTTTTCTGGTTCATCCTCTTTCTCATGCCGGTGCTGATCGTTCCCAAATCACTGAACGACCAGGTGTTTGAACACCGTCTCTATCTTCCCATGATCGGCATCCTGCTGATGCTCAGCCAGACGCTGCCCTTCGGCAAAACACTGGAGCCCGGGAAAAAACTGGCTGTTGTGGTAGCGATCGTACTGCTTTTTTCTGTGCAAAGCTTTGTCCGTTCGGCCTATTTCAGCGATCCGCTTACCTTCTGGACCCATGCCGTGGAGGGATCGCCCCATTCGGCCTTCGCCCGCACCCTGCTGGGTACCAAGGTCGAAGATCCCGCCGACCGCGAACGCCTCTTCAGGGAGGCATACAGGCTCGACCCCAACTTGAAAAATCTCAATTATTACCTGGGAAAGGTCCTCTTTTCAAAGCACCGGTCCGATAGCGCCGAATATTACTTCCGCAAGGAGCTGCTCCATAACCCGCTGCCCGATGTATATTTTCTGATGGCACAAATCGCCTTTGAGCGGAACAGCCTCGACAGCGCCGCCGTCAACCTCGTGAAGACCATTGAGATGGACCCTCTGAACCCGCAGGCAAACCACAACCTGGCGCTGCTTTACCACCAGCAGGGACGCGATGATAAATTGAAGCAACTCCTCCAGGAGATGCAGATGAAGGGAATGGCCGTGGAGGAGGATCTGCTGAAACTGGTAAAATAAAGGAGCCTGACCGCAGCTGGTTCTATCCCAACAGGAACAACGCCAGCCATACAAGGGATAACCCGATCAGAATGATCACTGTTCCCCAGCCGATGATGTTCTGGATTGGTTTGTTGGTATATTCCCCCATGATCTTCTTGTTGTTTACCAGCAGGATCATGCACACCAGCACGACCGGCAGCAGGAGCCCGTTGATGATCTGGGTCCAGAGGGTGATGGCGATCAGCGGGGCATTGGGAATGAGAATGATGATCACCCCGAGCGCCATGATGCTGGTATAAAGCACGTAAAACTCGGGTGCCTCTTCCCACTTTTTATCGATCCCTGCTTCAAAACCAAAGGCCTCGCATACGTAAAAGGCGGTGGCCAGCGGCAGGATGGTGGCGGAGAAGATAGAGGCGATAAACAACCCAAAGGCAAAAACATTTTTCGAAAGGGCCCCGGCCAGCGGTTCCAGCGCAAGGGCGGCATCCTTGGCCTCGTTGATGACGATCCCCTTCGCATGAAGGGTGGAGGCGCAGGCCACGATGATAAAAAAGGCAACGACCACAGTGGCGGTGCACCCTACAAAGATATCCAGCAGGGTATACTTGTATTCCTTGATCTTAAGTCCCTTTTCAATGACCGACGACTGCATGTAAAACTGCATCCAGGGGGCGATGGTGGTGCCGATGATCCCCACGATCATCATGATCGATTGCTGGTCGAAATCCATCTGCGGCTTTACGATCGAGCTGCCGATGGCCTTCCAGTCGGGATGACCCATCAGGGCCGACACCACGTACATCAGCAGGGAAACACTGAATATCAAAAAAATGCGTTCTGCAAATTTATAATTCCCCTTCACCACCATAAACCAAACCATGGCCGCTACAATGGGAACCGAGATATACTTGCTGACGGAGAAGACCTCCATGCTTCCCGCAACGCCGGCAAATTCAGTGGTGGTGTTGCCGATATCGGCCAGCAGCAACCCGATGAAGATAAAAAAGGTGACCTTTACCCCCGCGTTTTCACGGATCAGGTCGGCCAGCCCTTTGCCTGTCACGATCCCCATGCGGGCATTCATCTCCTGCACGATCACCAGCACGATGAACGAGGGGATGAGCGTCCAGAGCAGTTTATAGCCATAAAGCGCTCCTGCGACCGAATAGGTGGTGATCCCGCCGGCATCGTTGTCGACACTGCCGGTGATGATGCCCGGCCCCAAAATAGCCAGGAAAAATGCGATATTCCTCCAGATGGATTTACGTCTGATTGATGCTGCCATGAGATTCCCTTTCTCTGATTATCTGGTTTTTCCCCTGCTTAACAGGTCCTCTACAATGTCTTCGACCACCACAACCCCCTCCATCTGCCTGCTTTTGTTGATCACAGGCACGGCAAGCAGGTTGTAACGGGATACCAGGTCGGCGAGCGAATCGACCTTATCGTCGTCGAATACCGTCACGGCATGTTTGTTCATGATCTCCTTCAGCTGCCTTGCAGGATCGGCGATGACGAGTTCCCCTAAGGAAACCGACGACAGGAACCGTTCATGTTTGTCGACGACGATGATCGAATAGATATGCGCCGGTTCAGGTTGCTGGCGGCGGAGCTCTCCGAGCGTTTCGTTCACTGTCAGATCTTCGTCGAAGGTATAGTAGTCGGTGGTCATCAGCGAACCCACCACCTTGCTGGGATATTCGAGCAGCTCCCTGACCTCTTCGGATGATTCCTTCTCCATCTCGTCGAGCAGCTTCTCGGCGGTATCGTCGGCTAAGCTGTCGAGCAGGTCGGCAACCTCGTCGGCCGGCATTAATTCGAGCACGTCGGCCACCTTTTCAACAGGCAGGCTCTCCACGATGTGGATCTGGACATGCGGTTCGAGTTCTTCGAGCACGTCGGCGGCAGTCTCTTCGTCGAGCGAGGCAAAGACATAGGTGCGCGATGCCTTGTCGAGATCCTCGATGATATCGGCAATGTCGGAGGGGTGCAGCGTATTGAGCTTCGACGATGATTTCGACAGCCTGATATTGGAATTGGAGAAATCAACGGCGGCGATATCATCCCAGAGGATGAACTTGCCGGGGATATCCACGCTAAAAGGGTCGAGCACCGACTGGATGGGCTTGCCGATGCCGATCCGCCTGAGCAGGCCGTCAATGCCTACATCCACGGCAATGGCGTAGGTTCCCGCGGGGATCATCACCAGCCTGATATCGTTCACCCTGACCAGCTTGCGGCCATTGATATCGACGATCTGCTTGTCCTGAATATTTTCGGCCAGCCACAGGCAGTTTTGAAAGTCGGCAGGGGAGATGTCATGAACCTCCTGGCAGGTGATCCTGAGTTTGCGTTTGAATTTCTTTATCTCGAAGGATGAAAAATCGAGCACCCTGGTCTCCTTTCCGCTTTTCACGCGGATGGCGACCACGCGCGGGCGTATCGGATCGCTCTCCTTGCCGGGCAAGGGGGTCTGGTCGATGAGAAAATCCTTGATTTTTCCAAGTACAGCGCCATCGTCGGAGATGTATTTCATCCCCAGGATCTGGCTTAAATAGAAGGTAATCTGTGATGTCATGCTGGCCTCCTTCTTATGTTATCCGCTGTATTGAAGGATGCGAGCCCATGGATCATGTCAGGCCGGACACCGCTCAGTGCAGGGGTGGATTGTTCTGAATGCTTCGGTCAGGTAAGTCGTCCATTGATTGTTGAAATATGAGGGGGCAAAGATAATAAAATTAGCCGGTGGCAAGGTTACTAAATCGTTAAATTTGATTGACAGAAATCATATCCGCCTTCTCTATACGCCAAAATCGATCAATCATCCTTCACACATCTTACCGAATAGGCATCGCCTATGTTTTGCCATTGGATTGTTGTTCGATAAATGGATAGTCCGCAAACTTTTATCTCTCTAAGCATCGGACCAAATTCCGGACTATAGGTTATCCAGGAAGCATTATCTTTCAATAGTGTGAACTGACCATTTCCCTGATAATGCCCGCCACCTCGTCCGTCAAATTCATCTTTCCCGGTTCCGCACGCATCAATCCAATAGGTTGTGTCGGAAGTCAGCAATGTTCCCCCTGGTCCAGCAACGCCCGCCCATCAGAACCGTGTGATAAACATAACCGTCGATATCGGTTACCTTACTGGTGCCGCACCGGAAGCCCTGCGGGGAACATTTCAGAAAAAGGGCCAATAGCATTGACAGGCAAATTAACCTTTTCATGGCGATCATTATATGAGCACGATGGTGACAGTTGTCTGGAATAACCCAAACTAAGCAGGCAAACCGCCTCATGAAAGTCACGTTAAGAAAATCGGGGAATGAGTGTAAAACTGCGGACTGTCCGAGGAGCGGAGCGACGAGTTTTCCGCAGTTTAGCGAATGACGAAGATTTTTTGTGCCTTTCATGAAGCGGTGACTTTTCTTTGTTACTTTCTTTTTGTGGCAGAAAAAGAAAGTAAGGTTAGAACAAAAAACATTCCATTGCTTTTGGGACATCTCTTTATACTATGTGGCAACATAGACGAAAGTAAAGTTAACACAATAGGAGTTCAATTACTTCAGCGACAGCCAACTTTTTTAAAGGCAAAGGATTGTTAACAGTGGTAACCGGAATAATCGTGATCAACAAAAACCGATATGAATAATCAGCCAGCACTGTGAAATAACGTTAATCTCCCGTTTCACCCTGAGATGGCATATTCCTTCAGGTAACGGTCAACCACCCTGGGTACAGGATAACCCGCCAGTTCGCACAGCGGCACCGCGACAAAGGGCAGCCCGGCCCTGCCCGTTGAATGGAATCGGTAGAACCGCACCTGCAGCTTCTGGTGGGTAAGCTGATGGACATATTTGCGGGAAACTCCCAAAAAGGCCATCCCTTCGGGTTGAATAACCTCCCGGATCTCCTCCTCGGTAAGAGATCGGTCGGTTTCGGAACCGGCAATCCCCTCCGGTTGCGGGAAATCGTAGAGGTTCTTCCAGATATCGCTGCCGGTTCGCCGGTTCAGGAAGATGTGATCGCCACCTGATATACTTCCCTCTGTTATTACGAGGTAATGAATAACCCGGTGTATAACTGCGGGCTTCGCCCCCCTGACAGGTACTATGTCAACTATTCCTTCCGACAGCGAAGCACAGCCGTTGCTGAATATACAGCCTGAACAGCCGGGTTTGGCCGGGGTGCATACCGTGGCGCCGTATTCCATCATCGCCTGGTTGAAGTCGCCCGGTCGGTCGTGGTCGATAAGCCGCGTGGCGAGGCCAAGGATCAGCTTCCTGGTTGAGGGCAGGCTCTCCGGTTCACGGATACCGTATAACCGGGTTATAAAGCGGACAACATTGCCATCGACCACAGGATGGGGAAGATTGAACACGATCGAGGCAATGGCGGCGGCGGTGTATTCGCCTACTCCCTTCAATGCCTTCAGCGCTTCATAGGTTCCGGGGAAGGCGCCGTTATACTGTTCCACCACTTGCCTGGCGGTGGCATGGAGATTGCGGGCACGGGTATAATAGCCCAGCCCCTGCCACATTTTTAGCACGTCAAGCTCCCCGGCGGCAGCCAGGTCGCCCACGGTCGGCCATGCAGAGGCAAATTTCTCATAGTAGGGCAACCCCTGCCCAACGCGCGTGTGCTGCATGATAACCTCCGACAGCCACACCAGGTAGGGATCCTTTGTATGGCGCCATGGCAGGTCGCGTTTGTTAACATCATACCAGTCAAGCAATTGCCTTGTAAATGTCATAAGAGTCGTCTGTTTTGCAAAGATAATCGATTATCCCGCGCCTCCTCCGGCAGATAAAATCCTTAAATTCAGAATAAAAATTGGCTTTATTTCTTTGTCTATCAAAAAAGTCATATATTTGCAACCCGTTTTCCGGCTATAAAAGGCATTCAGTAACAACAATATATAACACTTTAATATTAATCAAACATGACAAAAGCAGAAATTGTAGCAGAAATTGCTAATAAGACTGGTATTGAAAAAGTTGCCGTTCAGGCCACCGTTGAAGCTTTCATGGATTCCATCAAGAATTCCATGACCACAGGTCAAAACGTTTACCTAAGAGGTTTCGGGAGTTTTATTATCAAAAAAAGAGCTGAAAAGACAGGGAGGAACATTTCAAGAAACACAACGCTTATCATTCCCGCCCACAACATCCCTTCGTTCAAGCCGGCCAAGACCTTTGTAAATAAAGTGAAATCACACGTAAAAGTGAAGTAATAACTTCTAAGCTGATTTATTATGCCAAGTGGTAAGAAAAGAAAGAGACATAAGATGGCAAC
>CAIYQH010000136.1 GCA_903928285.1 uncultured Bacteroidales bacterium | reverse complement strand
TCTGGCAGAAAAAGGGGATCAGGCTGCTGATTGTTTTCGCCCCCGGCAAGGCGTTTTATTACCCGGAGAGCATCCCCGACCGTTTTTTACCCTCAAAACGCGGGCTTACCAACTACGGATATTACCTGAGCCAACTTCAGAAAAACGGGGTTGATGTCGTTGATTTCAACCATTACTTAGTTAGCCTGAAGGATACCTCCCGCCGTAACCTCTACCCGAAGACCGGGATTCACTGGAGTTGCTACGGGGCCCTTATCTGCGCCGATTCCCTGATAAAGTATCTTGAAGTAAAGTTGAACAGGCCCCTGCCTCATATTGTCATCGACAGCCTGGTCGAAACAAAAGAGGCAAGCAAGGACGAAGACGACATGGACCGGGTGCTGAACCTGATCTGGAAAAACCCGGTTCCCGTGATGACCTCTCCGGTGTTCCACCAGGTTTATACAAGTGCGGCGCCCAAGCCCTCGGTGCTTTTTATCAGCGACAGCTTTTACTGGTACTGGTTGTCCAATGGGATCATCAAAAATACCTTCCAAAGGGAGGATATGTGGTATTACGACAAGGAGGTATATCCCGAGCAGAATACAAAACCCACCAATGTTGAGCAGATCAATCTCGACAGTGCCATCAGCCGCCACGAGGTGGTGATCCTGATGCAGACCAATGGCGGTTATGGAAATCTTGGATTCGGTTTTGTTGATAGGGCTTATGAATATTATTACCCCGGGAAAACGCCGAACCAGCGGTTTGTGGAGGCCCTGAAGAAAAACCCGGTTGCCATGGAGGATATGAGAAAACGGGCGAAGGAGAAAAATATCCCGCTCGATGCCGTTATCAGGGCTGAAGCCACCAGTTTGTACAACGCTGAATTGTCACGATTAGCAAAATACCACTGACCCATGATCTTTAGCAGCAGCCTGTTTTTACTTTATTTTCTGCCCTTTTTCCTGATCGCCTATTTCCTGATCGACAGGAGCTATAAAAACTGGTTGCTGCTGTTTGCCAGCATCCTTTTTTATGCCTGGGGCGCACCGAAATTCGTCTTTATCCTCATGGCCTCCATCGTGGCTGATTTCTTCCTGGTCAGGCAGATGAGCCTTCAGGAGGAGCGGCAGCGGCGCCTGCTCTTCTGGCTCTCGGTGATTCTCAACCTGGCGCTGCTGCTCTATTTTAAATACATGAATTTCTTTGCTGATCAGTTCCATGTGATGCTGGGCTGGATCGGGTCGAAACCGGCCGCCTGGACAAAAATTGCGCTGCCTCTCGGGATCTCCTTTATTACCTTCCAGAAACTTTCGTACACCCTGGAGGTGTACAAGAAACGCCATCCTGCCTTCGAAAAGGTACAGGATTTCGCCCTTTACATCTTTATGTTCCCACAGTTGATATCGGGGCCGATCGTAAGGCCCGGACAAATCGCCCATCAGATTGCCGGCCGGGAGGCGCAGGAGAATACCGACTGGCGACTCACCGGTTTTTACAGGTTTATCATCGGGCTTTCGAAAAAGGTGCTGATCGCCGATGTGCTGGGGGTGACGGTTAACGAGATCTTTGCACTACCTCCCTCGGGGCTCTCCACGGGTCTGACCTGGATCGGGGCCATTGCCTACACCTTCCAGATCTATTTTGACTTCTCGGGCTATACCGACATGGCCATCGGCCTGGCGCGCATGCTGGGTTTCAGCCTTCCCGAAAACTTCAACTCACCCTATGTGTCGCAAAGCATCACCGAGTTCTGGCGCCGCTGGCATATAACCCTGTCGTTCTGGTTCCGCGACTATATCTTCCTGCCCCTGGCCTATGCCACCTCGCGCCGGCTGCCCAAAGAACATTACCTGGGCCTGCGCGCCGACAAGGTCATCTACCTGGTCGCCACCACGGTGACCTTCCTGCTTTGCGGCTTTTGGCATGGCGCCGCCTGGACCTTCGTGATCTGGGGCGCCTACATGGGAGTCTTCCTCATTGCCGACAGGCTTTTCCTGCTAAAATACCTGAAACGGTCGGGGAAGATCCCCGCCATCGCTATCACCTTTTTCCTGCTGATGATAGGTTGGCTTATCTTCAGGTCGCAAACCATGAGTGACGCCTGGTACCTGATCAGGCGGCTCTTCCTGTTCAGGAGTGGAGACAATACGGTATGGCTCAATCCCAAATTCTGGACCGTGCTGGCCGTAGCCATCTTCTTCTCCTTCTGGGGAGGCTTTAAAACGGTGGAAGCCTGGATCGGGAAATTATATGCAAACCCTGGCAACAAACTGATGGTGACCTTTACGGTCATTGCCATCCTCCTGTTTATCCTGAACGAGGCAACCATATCCTCTTCGGGATTCAGCCCGTTTATTTATTTCAGGTTTTAGGCCCGGGTTAATAATACATTTCCTTATATTTGCCACTCTCTTTATCCTGTGGCTGTCACCGGCTCAGGAACGGTTGCAGCTCGTTTCCTGCACACTGTTTCCGGAGGATATTTTTATTTACTGAAAAGAAAGAAGATGATCCCTGATGGTTTTACGAAAGTCAGCTGTCGGGCAAGGCCATACCTGTTTTACTGACAGTTTTATCCGGGATGAATTGTTTGAAAAATTAGTCTGGCCTGATAAACAACGCTGAATATGGATATTAAAAAAACAACCAGGTTTGTTCTGAATGAAAAAATTCAACTTAACAGCAATGTTTTTTATTATCTCTCCCTTATTGCAATCGCCATCATTACCTTTTATCCCCTCTTCAAAGCAGGACTTGCATCGGCCGACGATATGGGGAATTACACCAATACCCGGTTCGGGAAGGAGCTGATCAATTCAAAGTATATTTCTGAGTTTTCAGGACGTTTTTATTACCTGATCGTCGGGATGTTCCATAACCTTGCCTATGAAATTGATGATCTTTTCATCACCAAACTGTTTCATGTGGTGCCGATTTGTTTATGTCTCTTCCTGTTTTACAAAATCGTCATCATTCTTACCAGGTCGAAGGAGATGGCAAGCCTTTACGTGTTGCTTTTCTTTATTATCGCCCAGTTCTCCCATCATACGAGTCTGTTTCTGACCTATCCCTTTTATTTCACTTTTGCATTCTCGTTGATCTTATCGGCCTACCTGCTTCTATTCAGGTTTCAAACCACGGGAAAGAAGCGTTTTCTTATCTTTTCTGCCTTGCTGTTCGGCTTCGGATTGTTATTTTACGAAGTATTCATTCTTTTTCTGGTCTTTGCCTCAATGGCGGTTATCTATGATAATTTTAAGAAGGGAAACAGAGGTCTTACCTTTCTGAAACAAATTATCTTCCAAATACTTCCCTATGTTTTCGTGGTGATTTGTTATGGTACTGCCTATGTCCTTTACAGCCGTTATCACCCTTCGGAATATTCAGGCACCCAGATGGCAGGCAGTAAATTCTCCGTCGCCACTTTTTTCCAGGTCCTGTGGAGCCTTTCCTACACCGCATTCCCATTGACAGAGTACATTTCGTCTCACACTTTTTTCCTCTACAAATCGGAACTGATCGAAGGGTATCGCAATGTTGTTCCCTATCTGTTTTACAATGCGCATGTGGAATGGATCATAAAATCGGCGCTGGTTTTTGTTTTGGGATATTACATGTTGCTGAGGATTCCGAGAGTTCCCTTTGCAACGATCGTTGCAGGGTTTCTGTTTTCCGTCATGTTTACCTTTTTTCCCCACATCCCGCTTGCCCTGACGCAGAAGTACATCTATTATGTGACCACACAGGAGATGCATGGTTATATTACCACGTTTTTCTCCCTGTTCGGGGTTCTGCTTTTTCTTGCAACCCTGAGTACCCTCCTGGTAAACTACACAAAAAGTTATACGCTGCCCCGTCATGCCGTTGCGCTGATTATCTCGGCAGGATTTGTAATCTGCTCTTTTCTGACGGATTTTACAAATTATTATGTCGCACAGGATGTACACCAGGCAAATGTGCGCATGAGGGTGGTGGATGTGCTGATCAAATCGGAAGAATTTAAAAACATCCCCAGTTCTTCAAACATTTATTCCGCCCAGCTTTGGGACAACCATTATTACATGGCGGGCGGGCTGACCGAGCAGGGATTTCAGTGGAACTATTATATCCTCTGCAAATCGGGGATGCTCCAGAATATGATCAGGGATGAAAAGGAATTTCTGAAAGTCACCAAAACCTCTCCTGATCCCGGGTACAGGATCATTTATAAGCAGGGCTATAAGTCTGACGACGCCCTGCTGGCCATCGGTCAATTGGGACATCCCGATGCTGCCGACACCATGGTTTCATCGGTTTCCGGCAGGGTTCTGGTCGTGTTTTACTCCAAATACAAACAATTCTCGGTCTCCTACAAGCAGGTGGCCGGGGCGGGGTCGGAAAAGACCCGGATCAAGGTAAATCATTTAACTGAGGATATCGATCCGGGAAACAATGTGGAATTCACGATATTCAACACCAAGTTTAACCAGCCGGCCACGATCTTTACCATTGAATCAGGTTCCATCGATATCAGGAGCATCCAGATCTCCAATCTCATAAATCCCGCGAGCAAAGTATTTTATTTATAATTATATAAGCACAGTTTATGATCGAGAATAAGAAAATTTTTATCACCGGGGGGGCCGGTTTTATCGCAAATGCCTTAATCGGGATTCTTCTTGATAACAACAAGATTATTGTTTATGATAATTTTCACCGGGATACCCTTACAACCAGTCCCTATTACGACCACAGGAATCTGACGATCCACAAAGGGGATGTGCTTGATCCCGTTTTTCTTACCGAATGTATGAAGGGAGCCGATATCGTGATTCATGCGGCAGCCATTGCCGGGATTGATACGGTAATTAAAAAGCCGACCCATACCATGAGGGTGAACATGATTGGTACGGCCAATGTACTTGAAGCCGCCAGGATCAACGGGGTTAAGGAGCGGATTGTAGATTTTTCCACCTCCGAGGTATTTGGAAATATGGCCTTCAAAGTAAGCGAGGGAATGGAAACTGTTTCCGGAAGCGCCGGTGAAGCGCGATGGACCTATGCCGTGAGTAAACTTGCCGGCGAACATCTGAATATGGCCTATTACAAGGAATTTGGCTTGCCCACTGTTTCTGTGCGCCCATTCAATGTTTACGGACCCGGTCAGACCGGAGAGGGAGCGCTTCAGATCTTTATAAAAAGAGCCCTTCGTAATGAGGATATCAGCATTTATGGTGATGGAAATCAAATCAGGGCATGGTGCTATGTAAGCGATTTTATCAAAGGCCTGATGAAATGCATTGAAAACCCTGTTGCCGTCGGACAATCTTTTAATATCGGAAACTCCAGGGCTGTGGTCACTACCTATGGATTGGCACAAACGGTATGCAGGGTGCTTGATTCCAAATCAAAGATCATCTTCAAACCTGCCCTGTCGGCCGATATTGAACTGAGGATACCATCCGTTGAAAAGATGAGAGACATGCTTGACTTTGAAGCTGTCGTCGACCTGGAGGAGGGTATCGAAAAAACAGCGGTTTGGATCGGAAAAAACCTTTTATAGGCGATGATAAAACTGTCAAAACCCTGTTTTTCTGCCGATGCGATCCTGAAGGTCTCAGAAATCCTGGCTTCCGGGAATCTCGTCCAGGGGGAATATGTGCTGAAATTTGAAGAATCGCTTAAGCAATACCTGGGAGCCGGCCATGTTATTGTGGTTTCCAATGGCACGGCGGCCCTGCATCTTTCGCTGATGGCGCTTGGGATCGGACCCGGCGACGAGGTCATCGTGCCTGCATTTACCTTTCCTGCAACTGCCAATGTCGTTGAACTGGTTGGCGCCAGACCTGTTTTCGTCGACATCACAACGGATGATTTCTGCCTGGATACCCGGCAGATTGAACAGGCCATCACACCGCATACCAGGGCTATCATGCCGGTTCACGAATTCGGGCAATCGGCAAAAATGGATGAACTGATGGGTATTGCACGTCGGCACAACCTGCCGGTAGTGGAAGATGCCGCCTGTGCCCTGGGAACTGAATTTTCAGGAAAGAAGGCAGGTACCTTCGGCGTACTGGGCTGTTACAGTTTTCACCCGCGTAAAGCCATTACCACCGGAGAGGGCGGGGCCATCGTGACAAACGATGCCGATCTTGCGGCTAAGCTGAGAACATTACGCAACCACGGCATTGAAGTTGCCGGTGGAAAAGCAGATTTCATCGCGGCTGGTTTGAATTACAGGATGACCGACTTCCAGGCGGCCCTCGGTTATTACCAGATGGTTGAAATTGAGCAGTATATCAGGGAAAGAATCGTTATTGCAAACGCATACTCCGACCGGCTTCAGGGGATAAATGGTTTGAAAACGCCCGCCATCCTTGATCAACGGAAGAATGTTTATCAAACATACCACGTTTTACTTGATCCCCGTTTTTCGCGCGATGAGATAAAATTGAAATTGTATGAAAAGGGAATTGAGACTAATTTTGGCGCAAATGCCCTGCCATTGCTGACATTCTATAAGGAAAAATATCAGCTGAAGTCTGAGGACTTTCCCAATTCAGTGAATTCCTTCCGGCAGGGACTGGCATTGCCGATGAGCCACTATGTTCATGAAACCGAGATCAACCTGGTTTGCGATCAGTTAATTTCTTTATTGGTTAGTTGATGGGAACTATAAAAAGATACAAGTCGCACGGTGACGGCACATTTACCCGTGAAGCCTTTCAATCGATCGGTGACAATGTGATTTTTGAGGCGGGCGTCATGGTGTTTCATCCCGAAAACATCACCCTTGCCTCCAATATCTATATCGGCCACAACACTATTTTAAAAGGCTATTATAAATCGCAAATGGAGATCGGGACCGATACCTGGATCGGCCAGGGCTGCTTTTTTCACAGTGCCGGTGGTTTGACAATCGGCAAGGCTGTGGGCATTGGCCCGATGGTGAAAATTCTCACATCATACCACGAAGATTCACATGCCGGAATTGCGGTACTGGAACTTCCGCTGATCTTTAAACCAGTCGTTATTGAAGACGGAGCCGATATCGGGACCGGCACTGTTATCCTTCCCGGGGTTGCCATTGGCAGGAACAGCATTGTCGGCGCCGGCTCAGTCGTAACCCGGAATATTCCCCCCTTTGCCGTTTTTGCCGGCGTACCTGCAAAACTATTAAGGATGAGACCCCAATGAACCCAACCATGATCCGGAAATCCATAACCATTATCGTTCCCTGTTACAATGAACAGGATAACCTTGAAAAACTTATCAGGAAACTTGACCAGGTTATCAGGCCCATTACCAGAATATCCTTTACCTGCCTGCTGGTCGACGA
>CAIYQH010000135.1 GCA_903928285.1 uncultured Bacteroidales bacterium | reverse complement strand
CTCTTTTTTGAATTTGAGAAGCAATCACTCAAAAAAATACCCATGCGTAATACTCCTGAATTGGTTAAAGTGCAATCAGAACAAAAGGACTCTGTCAGACATCGGCCCGACAGTATCAAACACATTGACCCGATTAATATAAATTTCAGAAAACACTGAAAAATGGTTAAAGTGGGCCTGACCGGGAATATAGGAAGCGGAAAAACCACCGTCGCCAGGATTTTTGCTACCCTCGGAATTCCTGTCTATTATGCCGACGACGAATCAAAAAAATTCCTGGATGATCCTGTTGTGAAAAACGAGATCCTCAAACAGTTCGGGTATGGTATCCTCACGAATAATCAGGAAATCAACCGCCGTTCGCTGGCCTCCATCGTTTTTACGGATCCCTTTGCGCTGGAGATATTGAATTCGATCCTGCATCCGCGTGTCAAGGTCGATTTCGGGAAATGGGCAGATGAACAGGCAAATGCACCCTATGTCATTCAGGAGGCAGCGATTATTTTTGAAACAGGATCGGCTGCTGACTACAATTTCATCATCCATACATCATGTGCGAAAGAAATTGCCATCGACCGGGTCATGAGAAGAGACAGGATCGATGCCAACTCGGTGCTGCGACGAATGCAATTTCAGATGGAGGATGCGGAAAAGTCAGCCCTGGCTGGTTTTGTCATCCGCAACGACGGCTCCGAACTGGTGATTCCCCAGGTTCTTGACATCCACCGGAAATTGTTGGATATTTCCATAAAAACACGTAATTTGCATCAGAATAATCCACTTTCTGATGAAATGTAACTTGTTTCTCCCGATTGCCCTGCTTATGTTTTGCGGCCTTGCATGTAAAAAACACGAAACCCCACCGCCAGACCCCAGGCCATACGCGTCATTCACGCTCAGGGGAGGTAAACAAACCTATTACTCGTACAACAAATTTTCCAAAGATCTCTGTGTCTCTTCAACTTTCTGCGGCGATTTTTATTTCGACAGCGACAATCAGGATATCAGCCGTCTTAAAATCGGTATTCCCGGAGATCCTGTGGTGGGGCATATTTATAAAAGTGGTGACAACCGGTTTGATGTCTTTTACCTGGATGAAAAGGGTATCCGGTATATCCTCACCGGCGCTCCGCTGCAGCTTGTTTTCAGTGTGTGGGAAGGCCAGGGCGGCTGGGGGAAGGGGAACTTTTCGGGCTGGCTGAAATCATCAGCTAATGACAGCATCAACCTCACGGATGGATATTTCCAGGGAAAAATCTGGACTACTTTTTCAAAATAATACTCTTAAGCCTGAATCTTCCGATACTGGTCAGGTAACTACCTGAAATGCAGGAATATGTTTTCACCTTCAACATGGATGGATGGTTCAATAGAATAGGCGGCCTTAATATTTTCCTTCGTTAAAACCACGGGTATTTCCCCGGCGGCCAGGACTTTCCCCTGGTGAAGCAGGATGATTTTATCACCGAACCTGGCTGCCAGGTTCAGATCATGAACCACGCCAACCACAACCAAATCCCTGTTCTTTAAGAGTTCCTGCACCTTATGCATAAAGTCGAACTGGTAATGGACATCCAGGAATGTCAGGGGTTCATCGAGGATCAGGTATCTGCAACGTTCCTTTACTGGGTACCATATCTGGGAAACCACCCTGGCAAAATGAACCCGTTGTTTTTCCCCGCCACTCAGGGTCAGATAATTCCTGCCGGCCAGGCTGCTGACGTCGAAAAACCGCATGGCTTCCATGCAGGCAGCCTCATCGTGCGTCGCCGGTTTACCGGTAAAGTGCGGGTATCTTCCCATCATCACAACTTCCGACACGGTCATTGGGAAGGTCAGTTCAATGTTTTGCGAAAGAACCGAGCGGATCCGCGCCAGGGATGAGATGGAGGTATTCGCGATATTTTGTTGGTCATAATGTACCGATCCCGCTCCTGAGGGGCTGATCTGACCACAAAGTACCTTTATCAAGGTGGATTTTCCGGCGCCATTGGGGCCAATGATGAGGTTGAGCTTCCCCTGTTCAAATTCGACCGACACCGCATCCAGCAGGAGCTTACTCCCTATTTTGACTGTTATATCTTTTGCCGTGAGCATATCAGAAGAAATAATTTTTTCGCCGTAATAAAATGATGAACACAGGAACTCCAATGACAGAGGTTACGATGCCGATCGGTAATTCGGCCGGACGCAGCGCCAACCGTGCGACAAGATCGGAGGCGCTCAGCAGGATTGCCCCCAGCATCGCCCCGTTCCTGATCAGCTTACGGTTGTCGGAACCCTGGATGATCCGCAGCAGATGCGGAACGATCAGCCCTACAAAACTGATAACACCCACAAAAGCTGTCGCAGTGGCAATCATCAGTACATTGATCGTCAGAATTACCAGTTTCAGCCGGCTGATGTTTATTCCCAGGTAAAGCGCCTCCTCCTCCCCGATCATCAGGGCATTGAGTTGTCTGGCATAGCGCAGGGCAATGAGAATGCAAACAATGGTCGTGATACCAATGATGAAGACTGAATGCCAATTGGCTCCGGCTAACGTGCCCAAATTCCAGAAGGTGATCGATCTTGCCTGGGGATCCCTGGCGATGTATGACAGGAAACCAACACCGCTCATAAATAAAGCATTTATCGCAATGCCCGTGAGTAATAACGCGACAATCGAGCTTTTCCCGGTCTGCCCCGATTTCGACAATAATAAGACCATTGCCGTTGAGAGTATTCCTCCGGTACAGGCGGCAATGGGCAGTGTCCATTCACCGGCATTCAACTTGAACACCGCCCCCAGCACAAAATAGAGGGCAGCGCCAAAAGCGGCGCCGCTGGAGGTACCAACCAGCCCGGGTTCAACGATCGGATTACGGAATAAGGCTTGCAGTAAAACGCCTCCAACGGCCAGGGAGGCTCCTACCAGCAGGCACAGGATTGACCGCGGCAGCCTGATCCCGATAAAGATCCTTTCATTCAGGGTCATATCCCCGGCCTGGTGAAACCATTTGCCAAAAGACGAAAAGATTTCATGCAGGCTGATGTTGACTGCGCCAAAACACATGGACAGCAGCGTGATCAGGACGACCAGCAGAAGCAGGATGATTGCTGTTATTGAATTGTTATCTTTTCTGCTGCCCATCCTGGTGTATTAGTTTTTGCAGCAACAGAACATTTTCACCTGTTCGGGGTCCCATATAAACCACATCATGTTCCTCAACCCTGAAAATTCTGTTGTTTCGGTATGCTTTTGTTGATGCAACACCCGGTAATTCACCTATTTTTTCATACGCGCCACCAAGCCTGTCGTAACCAAAATCGGTCAGGAGGATCACATCCGGGTTGGATTCAGCAACAATTTCAGGGGAAATTTGTTTCATCCCCTTTTCATCATCCACGGCCATGGTACCTCCGGCCCATTCTATCATCCTGGCAGCAGTGCTTTTTTTCGTCATCACCAGATAAACATTGGATGCCTGGCCAAAATGGATCATCAAAACCCTGACAGGTGTTTTATACTGAGCTGCACAACCGAAGGCTCTTTGCATATCACCATCCAGCTTCCGGCAAAGGGAGTCGGCGCGCTTCACCTGTTTAAACCATGCCCCCATTTCACGGACCAGCGAATCGGTTCCCGGAATGGTATTCTGATATTTGCCAAAATTCTTCATGGGAATCTTAAGGTCATTCAGTTGTTTGACAACATGTTCAGGACCAATGTTATTGTCCTGGAGAATTAAGGTGGGTTTCATGGCCAGGATGGCTTCGGCGCTCAGGGCCCTGTGGTAACCGACCGTAGGAAGTTTTTTGATCTCCGGTGGAAAAGTACTTGAAACATCCACCGCAACAATGTTTTCCTGGGCATGCAAGGCATAGATTATTTCACTGTATTGTTTTGCAATACAAACAATCCGCTCTTTGTGCCCCTGTTTTTCATCGTTGTTGGCAAACCTTCCGCATCCAAATATCAATAAAGCTGTTCCCAGCAATATGGTGGTTTTTTTCATTTTCGGAGGTTATAAAAGGAGACTGTCGATATCCATTTCAATCTATCGACAGCCTCCTTGTGAGGTTTAGAAGGTATATTTAAGGTTCAGGCCACCAAAATAGTTGATTTTATTGGGAGCCGGCATATAGGCATCGGGTAACTGGTTGACAAAAACCATATACGAATATTGTGTACCCGTCATGTTTATTGCGCCAACATAGGCGTCAAAATCAAAATGGCCGAAGGTGTGCTGGATACCCAGTTTGGCATTAAGCAAGCCATAGGCCTTCGTTTTGTTTAACCCGTCGGAGGTTATGGGCATGGCATCCTTATAGGAATAAGTCAGATTTGCATAAAGCCCTATGTTGGTGAGAAGGTCGATCCCGGCGTTTGCAACAACGGGAGAAACACCGGCAACCGCTTTTCCGCTGTAATCGTTCACGACGACACTTTTCTTATCCGTACTCAGCGACTCGTAGGTATAACCCACATATTTAAAATCGGAATAGGCGAAATTAGCAAAGGGGGCAACAAGTCTCATAAATCCGCTGTTTGACCTGTAGGCATTGTATTTAACCAGCACTTCAATCCCCTTGTCATCCTGGCTTCCCCTGTTAACGATGTAGGAATAGGCGGTACCAACCGCTGGCGGTGCCAGGGGTACGGCTACCGTTGTCATTTTATCCGAAAAGACAGCATCAAACAGGGCAACTTCATAATGGAGTTTTTCATTGAACAAATCGCCTTTGGATCCAACTTCAAACTGGTTCCCTATTTCAGGTTTCAGATCGGTATTCAACTCTCCTGTTGTGGGGATAAAGAAATAGGAGCTGACAGGGGCCTTATATCCCCTGCTGTAGGATACATAAGCAGAAATTTGTTTGTTGAATACCTTGTTCAATGCAATGTGTGGCGAAAACATGCCATCATATCCCTTTTCGTACTGAGTCGGCTTCTTGCTTTTTGGAACATAAAACCTGTCATTCAACAGGATATTCATCGTACTCATCCCCACACCTGCCGTTAGGGTAAAATCGTGCGGCATGACAATGGTCCATTCGGTAAATACTGAACCTGTCGTTGTACGGTAGAACTGGTTACTCCTCATGGCTCCGATAACATTATAGCCGGCCAGATTGGAAGAATCGGCAACCATGCCATAGCCAATGACCTGGGCATATTGCTGCTGGAATTCACCTCCGACGATGCCATTAAGCTTAAGTTTTTCGTTCAGGGCAAACTTCAGGTTGAAGGAGGTCCTGGCCCCGTAATTCACAGGGTTTTTATCCGTCCATCCTGCTGCCGAACTTGAATTATTGCTGACACCTGATCCAAATACAGAAGTAACGTTGGAGATTATTTTACTGAAGTTATAGGTATGTTCAACACCTCCCCTGAAACTGATAATATTGGTATGAGCATTATTTTTAATATAGACCGGATTCCCTGAATAATCAAACGAATTATACTGGTCAATAGTCAGTTCCCCCTGGCGTGCATCATAGCTGTTGCTAAAACCGAAATAGGTCGAAACCGATTGTTTTTCATTTGGCTGGAAATCGCCGATCAGGTTGACAAAATCTTTATGGGAGGCTGTGTGGACAATGAAACCATCCGATTGCTGGTGGCCATAATTTACCATCAGGGAGGCATGTTCTCCGCCAATCTGGACATGGGTGGTATACCGCCTGAGGCCGTAACTGCCAAACATTACATCCTGGCCGACAGAAACTTTCCCTTTTTCAGCCTTTTGGGTCTGCAGATTAATAACGCCGGCTATGGCCAATCCATAAAGGGTTCCGGCAGGGCCTTTTGTTACTTCGACATTGCCGATAGAACCAAAATCAATATCGTCCAGCAGGGTAATCCCCTCTGCGTCGGTAACAGGAATACCATTCAAATAAACTTTGGCCCCCTGACCGTCGAAGTTACTGTTGATACCACTTGTACCGCGGATACCGTTTCCATAACCCCTGATATTAAACTGCTGTCCGGCCGAAATGGTCCTGCGTTGCATCACAACTCCGGGAACGTTGGCATTGATAGCATCGTCAAGGTAAAGACCTGTACCACGCTTTAATTCTACCTTATCCAGTTTGACAATGGAAACGGGTTGACTTAAAATTGATTTATTGGGATTTGAAGTAGCCGTAACTTCGACGGTATTCAGGTCGATATGTTTGTTGATGGTTGTATCCTGGGTTTTGTTTTGCGAATAGGTTGATTGTAAACAAAGGATAAACAGTGCAATAAATGCAAATTTCATCTTTTTCATATATAAATTTTTAATGGTTGAAATAAAATAGAAACAGCACACCCATGGATTCAGGATGTGAGGATAAGACTAAAAAGGGAGGTGGAATTAGACAGTTTCAGGCGGGGGACTCCATGACGGAAGCGGCAGGGAGTATAATGGTACGGCAAGCCGGGAAAAAGTCAATACTGCGGTTGGAGTTTTATCCTGTGTATCCTGAATTGCCGGAAATGTAACCTTAATCACATGGTCCCAAAGGGAAAGGTGCAGTTTATGAACAATAGCCTTCTTCAAACCGGCCTTAAGCCCCTCCTCCTTCTGGTCATGCAGGCAGATAAAAACACGGTTCGGGCCATGGGCGATTTCACGTACCACATCATACAATAACCCCTTGTATTCAATTTCACGCTTGTCAGTCCGGCTTAAATCCCGGTTGTGTTCGGCATTTTCTACCTTAAGGATGATCATATTGACCTGATCCTTTTCAAGCGCCAGATGCATCTCCTTTTTAACCAGAAATCTATCCAGTTCAAACAACAGGTAATATCCTGCCGAATTGAACAGAAAGAAAAGGAGAAGGATAAATGCGACAACTTTTTTCAACCTGATATTTTGATTTTGGCTGGCAAAGATAAAGAATTTTGGATATGACAATGAGTTTACCTCCAAATCCCCTACTTTTGCGCTATAAAGTCTGCTATGGAATTACTCAGGATTTCTGCCGTATCTTATCTCAATACCTTCCCCTTTGTTTACGGACTTAAAGAATCGGGGATGTTAACCAATTACAGCCTTTCGCTTGATGTGCCTTCTCTTTGCGCCGAACAGCTTAAAAACAGCAATGTCGACCTTGCATTGGTACCTGTTGCGGCGCTTCCTGAAATCGGACAGTACCATTTCGTTTCCGACTACTGTATCGGCGCTGTCGGCGAGGTTAAAACAGTACTGTTGCTTTCAAAGGTTCCAATGGAGGAAATCAAACGGATTTGTCTGGACTTCGATTCACGTACCTCTGTTGAGTTGGTGAAGGTACTTGCCCGTCGTTACTGGCATATTGACCCTGTTTGGGAAAAGCTTAAACCTGGTCAGGCTGAATCGCAGCCTGATGCTGAGGCCCTGGTGGCCATCGGCGATAAAACATTCGGTATCAGGGAAGATTTTCCCTATGTTTACGACCTCGCCTCCGAATGGGTTAATTTTACAGGGTTACCCTTTGTTTTCGCAGCATGGGTGTCGCGAATTAAACTGGAGGATGAGGCAGTCGATCTTTTTACCCGTGCCATTGCCTATGGGGTGAGTCACAAACGTGAGTGCATCGCCTATTTCAGGGATAAGTTGCCGCCATCTGAAAATTGCCTGGGCTATCTTGAAGAAAATATCTCCTTTGAATTCGATAAACGCAAGAAAGAGGGTTTATCCCTCTTCCTGAGTTACCTGAGGTAACAAGCCCAGTTGTTGAATGGTTATTTTTTAACTGGATAACCGCTCTTTTTAGACATCTCCTCCAGTCTTTTCTGAAATCCCGACTTCTTGATCGGTTTCTTCCGGTTGGCTTCAATCTGCAAATGCAGTTTCTTCTCATCTATCGTTGCCCTGATGATATAAATCTGGGCAAATGTGAGCAGGTTGGCCAGGAGGTAATAGTAGCTCAGACCTGATGAATAGTCGTTGAACCAGAAGAGGAACATCACCGGCATCATATACATCATGGTTTTCATGCCGGGCATCTGCGATTGCTGCGATCCCATCATCTGGTCATTGATCCGGGTGTAGATCACACTCGAAATAGTCATCAGCAAGGCAAACAAACTGATATGATCGCCATAAAACGGAATCGAGATCCCGTTCGGGAAGGTCCAGATGGAATCATAAGAAGACAGGTCGGTAGCCCACAAAAACGATTGCTGGCGAAGTTCAATGGAAGATGGAAAAAAGCGGAACATGGCAATCAGGATAGGCATTTGCAGCAGCAGGGGAATACATCCGGCCATGGGGTTAACGCCAGCCTTTTTGTATAATTCCATGGTAGCCGACTGCTTCTTCATGGCATCCTCTTTTTTCGGATATTTCTTGCCAAGCTCATCGATTTCAGGTTTTAAAACCCGCATCTTTGCCGATGATTTGTAGGTCTTGAAGGCTATCGGGAAGAGGATGGTTTTTAAGAGGATGGTCAGGATAAGGATGATAATACCATAGTTCCATCCGAAGTTCCCGAAAAAGGTAAAAACAGGGATCACCGCATAAATATTGATCCAGGCCATCAGGAAGAAACCCCAGCCAAGCGGGATCTGTTTTTCGAGGTCCTGCTGGTATTTTTTCAACCCGTAATATTTGTTAGGGCCAAAGTACATCGACATGGAGATCGCCTTGCCATCCTTGGGAACAAAGGGAATCCCTACTTCGGCAGCCATCGATTTCAGGGTATGCTTTTCTCCCGCAGGGGTTACCGTGCTCAACCGCGGCTCGCTGAAGAAGTCATCCGAAATCAGGGTACTGGTAAAGAACTGTTGTTTGAACGAAACCCATTTTATACGTTCGTTTTTCAGGATCTTTTCTTCGTCCTTGGTCTGTGACAGGTTATCGACTTTATCTTCAGCATATTTATAAAACAGGCCTGAACTCATCCTTTCCATTTTGGTACTCTTTTCGAGCCGGTTCAGGTTATCCCTCCAGTTCAATACCAGGTATTTGGTGGAAGGATCCATCACATCCGCCATATTGACGAACTTTACCGTGTAACGGAGCATGTATTCATTCCCTTTCACCGTGTAGGTGAATTCAATGAACTTGTTTTGATCAACCGTAGAGTCAGTTGCATTGATATAAAGGCGCATCCCGAATTTCACAGAATCCTTCCCCGTCACTTTCAGTTTCGTCTGACCGGCATACCGTGCATCAGGCCAGCAGGGCTGAAAATAGAGCCTGTTGGTGTTGATGATCCTGTTGTTAGAGAAGAATGACAATCCAAACTGAAGCGAATCCTTATCCATCAACACAAGCGGGCGCTTGTCCCAGGTAAGATAATCCTTGAGTTCAACCTGGGCGATCTTACCACCAAGGGAGGAAATATTGATTTTTAACAGGTCGCTTTCTATACTGAATGAAGTGTCCTTCCCCATGGCTGCACCAGAAAAAGCGCCCAGTTCGTCTTTTAGTGAATTCCGTAAAACGCTGAGGGAATCGGTCTTGCCGCCAGCAGCAAGCGCTTTGTCATCTGGTTTTGTAACCTCGCCATTATGCTGCCTGGCAAGGACCTTTACATCGGAATCATGATGTGCCTGGTTTACCAGGTTTATCGAATCAACTTTTCTTTTCTGTTGCATCAGCTGCTCCTCTGATGGTTTCATCAGGTAGCTGTAAGCAATGAAAATCCCAAAGATCAGGATAAGGCCTATAATGGTATTTTTATTCATAGCAGGTAGTGGAAAAATGGGTGCAAAGGTACAAAAATGTCGTTATCTGTCAGCGTATTCCTTTGCTGCTTTGACAAAACTAACGAAAAGCGGGTGTGGCCGGGCAACGGTACT
>CAIYQH010000134.1 GCA_903928285.1 uncultured Bacteroidales bacterium | reverse complement strand
TTTCATCCACGATGGTAACGGCAATCGACATGCCGATTTCTGTCGCTTTTGCCATGGCAGCCCTGACCATCAGTTCCGCATCTGCGAGGCTTACCGATTTTTTGATCAACTCATTCATGGGTCTAAAATATTGTTCATGAATACCGGTACCGGGAGAGATAAAACCCGGTCAACCGGATTTGAGGTTAAAGGTAATATTTTCAGTTGACAACAACAGCCCTTTTTATTCCTTTGTAATTTACTTTTTTCACCGCCCTGAGATATTGGATCAATACATCGCTGGTGGTGAAAACAGTCGTTGTTCCCGGGTCCGCATGGTTAAATTTGT
The DNA here is from genome assembly GCA_903928285.1 of uncultured Bacteroidales bacterium. Taxonomy (GTDB): domain Bacteria; phylum Bacteroidota; class Bacteroidia; order Bacteroidales; family FEN-979; genus CAIVAT01. The sequence continues at coordinate 1,222 of CAIYQH010000134.1, read as the reverse complement.
AGGTGGAAGCCATGTAACCGTTCATGGCAACACCATATTCCTTTGCAGGATCAAGCGGGTGTCCCGATTTGTCGAACATTTCAACCTTCGAACAGTGCTTTTGCCCGTCGAGGGTTATTTTATAGGTCATGCCCGAAACCTGGAGGTCAATGTCTTGCTCATGTTGGTATCCGTAGCAGATCAATGATTTTATCTCCTCCGCCTTCATCGAATAAAGAACGACCTGGTTGTTGAACGGATCGAGTTTGTAAACGTCCCTGAGGGTGATGTTCCCTTCGGGAATCGAGTTGATCCGGATGCCACCTTTATTCTGAAAAGCGAAATCGACTTTGATCTGGCTGGTAATGGCATCGGTCATCAGACTGCCAAGTTCATCTTTGCCTTCGATCTGTGTTTCGGCAATACCTACCACCTTTTCGAGTTCCTTGTTGTTGTTGTATTGATCGATGATTGCCCGGACCCCTTCATTTTCTTTTTTCAGCAGGTCGAAAGGGATAACCTCGTCACTGCGGTCAACAATTTTCCCGTGACTGAGGTGCAAGGTCGTCTTCCCTACATATTTGAGGCCTGATCCGGCCTGGACAATCATGACCCCGTTCTCCATCCTGGGTTTCTCAAGCAGGGTGTGAGAATGTCCTCCGATGATCAGGTCGAACTGGGGAATGGAATCGGCAAGCCTGGCATCATCCTCCACGCCCAGGTGGGAAAGGGCGATCAGGTTGCCATAATGTTTTTTAAGCCAGGTGTATTCCTTTGCCTTCGTCCATCCCTTCACGAAACTGATGCTGGTCATATGGGTGGGGATGGAACTGGGCAACCCGTTATCATCGAGCTGAATAAGCCCGAGCAGGGCGATTGAATCCCCTGATTTTGTACCAAGAACCAGATACGCCTTAACCGGTCCGAGCTTGGACGCAGAGGCGTCGAGGTTGCAGCAGATAAAGGGAAACGATGCTTGAAGGAATCGTTTGTGGAGAAAATCCTGCCCCATGTCGAATTCATGATTTCCAATGGCGCTTACATCAAACCTGCAACGGTTCATCAGGTCGATCATGGGGTAGCCCTTGTCGGGCACCATGTCAACGACCGGGTTTCCTGTGAAATTATCGCCTGCGGCCACCAGGAATACATTAGGATGCAACTTGCGCAAACTGTCGGCAAGATAGGCCAGTTTCGCCATGTTGTCGATTTTTGCATGCATGTCGTTGGTGTGGAGCAGGAT
>CAIYQH010000133.1 GCA_903928285.1 uncultured Bacteroidales bacterium | reverse complement strand
CGGTTTATACCAGCAGCACTGTTGAATCAAAAACTGCGAAAATTGATGTATCAACCTTTACCGTTGGCGTATACTTTGTAAAAGTATCAACAACCGAAGGCATCCGTACTGTCAAAATCACTGTTACCCACTAATCCTTAACTGGATATGATTTGAAAAAGGCTGGTGTTTACACCGGCCTTTTTCATTTTTCACCCGATCCGAAATCTATTCCTATCTTTGCAGCATCTATGGTTTCTATCAATAATCTTTCAATCCAGTTTGGCGGCGAATCACTGTTCGACCACATCTCTTTTATCATCAACGATAAAGACCGCATAGGCCTGGTCGGGAAAAACGGCGCAGGAAAGTCAACCCTGCTCAAGATCATCAAGGGATTGCAGAAGGCCGACGAGGGGGATGTGATCTGTCCGGATAACTATTCAATCGGATACCTGCCCCAGGAGATGGAGATGAGCAGTGAACGGAGCGTGGTGGAAGAGGCCATGAATGCCTTCACCGAAGTAGTTCAGCTGGAGGAGAGAATCACCGGTTATGAAAAAGAGATTGGCGTAAGGACCGATTATGAATCGGATAGTTACCATATCCTTATCCGCAGACATTCGGAAGCAATTGAGCGCTATCACCTGATTGGCGGACAATCGGTTCATGTAAACATTGAAAAGGTGCTGGCCGGGCTTGGCTTTGAACGGGAGGAGTTTGACAGGAAAATGTCGACCTTCAGCAGCGGCTGGCAGATGCGCGTTGAAATCGCCAAAATCCTGCTGCAGCAGCACGATGTGATCCTGCTGGATGAACCTACCAACCACCTCGATATCGACTCCATCCAGTGGCTCGAGGAGTTTTTGGCGGGCTACAAAGGAGCTGTGGTGCTGGTTTCGCACGACAGGGCCTTCCTGGATAATGTTACCAAACGGTCCATTGAAATTTCGATGGGCAAACTGTATGATTACAAGGCCAACTATTCCGAATATGTGCTGATGCGCGAGGAGCGGATGGAGAGCCAGCTGGCCACCCACAACAACCAGCAACGCCAGATCCGCCAGATTGAACGGTTTGTCGAACGGTTCCGTTCAAAGGCAACCAAGGCGAAACAGGTGCAGTCGCGTATCAAACTGCTTGATAAGATTGACCTGGTAGAGGTCGACATGGTCGATGAATCGGGGATCAGGTTCCGGTTTCCGCCCGCCCCGCATTCGGGAAAGATCATCCTCGAGGGGAAAGATATCTGCAAGGATTATCCCCAGAAACGGGTGTTGAACGATCTCTCGTTTACCGTAATCAGGGAAGACCGCATTGCCTTTGTCGGAAAAAACGGGGAGGGAAAAACGACCCTGTCCAAGGTAATCACCGGACTGGTTGATTATACGGGTGAGTTGAAATTCGGCCACAATGTGGTCATTGGGTATTATGCTCAAAACCAGAGTGATTACCTCGATCCTGAAAAAACAGTATTTAAAACCATCGATGATATCGCAGTTGGCGACATCCGTACCCGGATAAAGGGGATTCTCGGAGGTTTCCTGTTCAGCGGCGATGATATAGAAAAGAAGGTAAAGGTGTTGTCGGGGGGCGAAAAGTCGCGGCTTTCACTGGCAAAACTGCTGCTTACACCGGCAAACCTGCTCATCCTTGACGAACCTACCAACCACCTTGACATGCGCTCCAAGGATGTATTAAAAAGCGCACTGCTTCAATATAACGGCACCCTGATCATCGTATCGCACGACCGTGATTTCCTCCAGGGACTTACCAACAGGGTCATGGAGTTCAGAAGGGGTACCGTGAAGGAATACCTTGGCGATATTTATGATTTCCTTGAGCAGCGACGGCTGAGAACGCTCAGCGAACTGGAGGCCGGCCAGCAGAAATCCGCTGCACAGGCTGAAGGGGAGCCGGTTTCGCAAAATAAACTTGACTGGGAGAAACGCAAGGAGAATGAGAAGGAGATCCGAAAGGTAAAAACCCAGATCACAAAATGTGAATCGGAAATCGGGCGCTATGAGGCGGAGATCAGGGAAAAGGAGGGGATGCTTGGCAATCCTGACAAATTCCAGAAACAGATCCAGGACGGCTCTCTTTACAGGGACTATGAGGATATCAAAGTTGCTTTGGCAAAGGAGATGAAACGCTGGGAAGAGCTCAATTATGAACTTGAAATCCTGGAGTTCTGAATTGAGAGGATTAACGCTCCCTTCCCACCATATCGTGCATTAACCGGGTCAGCTCCATGGTTTTTGCGGGTTCATAACCCAGGGATTCAAGGATGGTCATTGCCCTGCCCAGATGATTTTCAATTTCGCGCCGCGTGATCTCCCGGATGTTCAGCTCCCTGTAAATACCGGTGATCCCGTCAATTTTCAGTTGCCCGCCGAATCCATCTCCTGAGAAATATTCAGTCAGCCTTGTGCGTGTTTCGCCACGCGCCAGTTCAAATGCCTTCAGGTAGAGAAAGGTCTTTTTATTGGTGGTGATATCGCCGCCAATGGCTTTCCCGAATTTGGCAGGATCGCCGAACACGTCCAGGAGATCATCCTGAAGCTGGAAGGCGAGTCCCATTTCAATCCCGAAATCGTAAATCAACGTTGCATTTGCAGGATCGGTTTTTGCGAGGATGGCCCCCAGTTTGAGGCTGCAGGCGATCAGGACAGCGGTTTTCAACCTGATCATCATGAGATAGTCGGGAATGGTGACTAATTCCCGGCGTTCAAAATCCATGTCAAACTGCTGCCCTTCGCAAACCTGCCTGGCTGTTTCATTGAAGAGTTGCAGCACTTCGGGGAGGAGGGAGGGATCGGTCCGGGAGACATACTCATATGCCATCACAAACATGGTATCGCCTGAAAGGATGGCCGTATTCTGGTTCCATTTGGTAAATACAGTTTTCTTACCCCTGCGCAGGAGGGCATTATCCATGATGTCGTCGTGAAGAAGCGTGAAATTGTGGAAGATTTCAACGCCCATTGCCGGGTCAATGGCATGGTCAATATCGCCCCCGAAAAGGTCGCAGGAAAGCAGCACCAGTAGAGGTCTTAGCCTTTTTCCCCCCAATTCAAGCGAATAGGCGATAGGCTCGTAAAGAGCGGCAGGCTCACGGACAAAAATGGCGGTTGCAAAGGCGTCGCTGATTCGTTGCTGAAGTGTGCTGAGAGATGCCATGGTAGAAAATAGTTATTCTCCCAGGTTAATCAGGTATTGGCCATAACCGCTTTTCAGCAAGGGCCGCGCAATTTCATTCAGCTGTTCACGGTTGATGAATTTCATCCGGTAGGCGATCTCTTCGATGCAACCGATTTTCAGTCCCTGCCGGTTCTGGACCACCTCGACAAACTGGGCCGCCTGGAGCAGCGATTCAAAGGTGCCGGTGTCAAGCCAGGCAATGCCGCGGCTCAGGACTCCCACTTTCAGCTTTCCCTGTTCAAGGTACCAGCGGTTCACATCGGTGATCTCATATTCGCCGCGGGCGCTGGGTTTGATGTTCTTTGCCACCTCAATAACCGTATTATCATAGAAGTACAGTCCAGGAACCGCGAAATTAGATTTTGGCTGCCTGGGTTTTTCCTCAATTGATAGTGCATTGAAATTTTCGTCAAATTCAACCACCCCGTATCGCTCCGGGTCATGAACGTGGTAGGCAAAAACCACGCCGCCCTGCGGATCGTTATTCTCCTGCACGAGTTGCGAAAGGCCGTTGCCGAAAAAGATATTATCGCCCAGGACCAGGGCGACCTTTTCTTTCCCGATAAATGGCTCGCCTATGACAAAGGCCTGTGCCAAACCGTTCGGCACCACCTGCTCGGCATAGGAAAAGGAACAGCCAAGCGATTTTCCATCACCCAGCAACTGTTTAAAGTTCGGGAGATCATAAGGTGTGGAAATGATAAGTATCTCGTTGATCCCCGACATCATGAGAACCGAAAGCGGGTAATAGATCATTGGTTTGTCATAGATGGGCATCAGTTGTTTACTGACCGCCAGCGTTAAGGGATGAAGGCGTGTTCCGGCGCCGCCTGCTAAGATGATTCCTTTCATGGGTTGGATTTTTTCGGTTATTGATTTTCTTCCTTGTCGCCGATTTCAATCCCGTCGAGATTAACATCGGCCTGATCTTCATAGATATCCACCAGCGGTTGTTCAAACGACCTGGTTGTGCTCCATTCGTCGAGAGTCAGCAGCATGGAGGGCAATACAAACATATTCAGCAATCCGGCAACCAGCAGGGTAAAGGAGATGAGAAAGCCCAGCGCCTGGGTTCCGCCAAAGGTCGACAGGACAAAGATGCCGAAGCCGAAGAAGAGAACGGTGGAAGAATAGATCATGCTGTAACCGGTTTCACGCAGGGCGGCAATGACTGAGGCCGGGATGTCGTGTGCGGTTTGTTTCAGCTGGAGCCGGTACCGTGATAGAAACTGGATGGAGTTGTCGACCGAAATCCCGAGTGCAATGCTGAAGATCAGGATTGTGGAGGGTTTTATCGGGATCCCTGCAAATCCCATCAGGGCCCCTGTCATCAGTTGGGGGATGAGGTTGGGGATCAGCGAGATCAGGATCATCCGCCAGGAGGTGAACAGGAATGCCAGCAGCATGGCGATCACCACGATGGCCAGGGCAATGCTTTCCCAGAGATTACGGATCAGGAAATTGGTGCCTTTTAAAAATACGACACTGGTTCCGGTAATAGTAACGTTATACCGGGCAGGGTTGAAAATGGAATCTATGGTTGGTTTAAGGCTTTGCTGGATACTGTCGATCTGCTTGGTGCCTACGTTGGCCATCTGCACACTGATGCGCGTGACCTGGTAGGTGGTATCAATGAAATTGTCAAGAATGGAACGTTTTTTCGACTTGAACGACGGGATGTAACTTGCCATGAAGGTCAGCTCGTTTGAATTGGGCAGCGAATAAAACTGGGGATCGCCGCCATAAAAGGCCTGCTTCGCTGTTTTAATGACCTCAACGATCGACAGGGCTTTCGAGAGTTCCTTGTAGGTCTTGAGGCTGTCCTGCAACCGGTCGATCTTTTTCAGTGTTGCCAGGTTCATCACCCCCTTTTTCTTTTTGGTGTCAACGATAATCTCAAGCGGCATGATCCCTTTAAAATGGTGTTCAAAAAACATCATATCAGCATAGATCGGATCGCGTTTTGAAATATCATCCACGATCGTGCCGCTTGTTTTTAACCGGAGCGCGCCGATAACGCCTATCACAATACAGATCCCCATGGTAATATAGATCTGGTTCCTGTAATGCGTAACCCAGAAAACGGCTTTGTCGATCAGCGATTTTGCCAGGCTGGCTTCAATGTGTTTGGTATACTTGCTTTTAGGCGCCGGGAGGAAACTGAAAAATATCGGGACAAGCGTCAACGACAGGACGTAGATAATCATGATGTTGATGGCTGCAATCAAACCGAATTCAACAAGGAGTGAATTATTGGTGATGGTAAAGGCTGCAAAGCCGGCAGCTGTAGCGGCATTTGTAAGCAGGTTGGCAACCCCGATTCGCTTGATTACCCTCGAAAGGGCTTTGGCCTGGTTATGGTGGTTGCTGTATTCGTAATGGTATTTATTCAGGATAAAGATGCAGTTTTCAACCGCAATCACGATCACTAGAGGCGGAATGATCGAGGTGAGCATGGTGATCTTGTAGCCGAAAAGTGCCATGAGGCCCAGGGCGAAAACAACACTGATCATCACGATCAGCATGGGAAAGATGACCGCTTTGGCCGACCTGAAAAAGAGATAAAGGAAAAAGGCCGACACAAGCAGGGCAAGGATAACAAACAGCCGGAGCTCATTTTCCAGCTTCTTTGCAATCAGCGTACGGATATAGGGCAATCCTGAAAAGTGGGATTCAATCCTCGTCCGGGCCGAAAACCTGCCAACCATATCCCTGATATCATTGATCAGCCTGTCACGCTCCTTTGAATTGATCGTGTTTTTTTCGAGGGTAACTGCCATCAGGTAGGCTGAAGTAGCTTTGTTATATACCAGACCCTCGTAAAAGGGCAGGGAATAGATCAGCGATTTGATGGAGTCAAGTTCCTGCTGGCTTTTTGGCTTGACAGGGGAAATAGGGATAAACTCAAATTTCTTCAGGGAATCATTCTTTACCAGGTTGTAAATCCTGGTGATGGAAACGATCTCGGAAACCCCGCGGATCTTTTTCAGCGAGTCGGTAAGGTCAAACACCGCGTTGAAATGCGACTGCAGGAAAAACTGGTTGTCGACCATGCCGATAAACATGACAGTTCCATCCTGTCCGAATTGTTTGATGAAACTCTGGTAAACCATATTCGTTGAATCCTTTTCGGGCAGGATCGAAGTATTTCCATACTGGATGGTTACCTGGGTTGCCTTATATCCCATGAAGGCGGTTAACAGCGCTATGACTATCAGGATCGTGATCCTGTTACGCAAAAGGGTTCTGACGAGAAAATTCCACACAGTCTGAAAATTAGGATGCAAAATTAAGAAAAACCTGATTGGAAATAAAGAATCTCTGATACCTTTGCCAACACAAAGCAGCTATTTTACAATCCTGAAATGTCAAGCGTTCTCTTTATCGATTCCGTTCATCCGCTGGTAAGGCAACTCCTGACAGAGGCGGGTTTCGTTTGTGATTTCTTTCCTGATTTCAAGCGAAACGACTTCCTGGCGATAGTTGACAGGTACACAGGAATCATCATCCGCAGTAAAATTGCGATTGACAAAGAACTGATCGATCGCGCCACGCAGCTGAAGTTCATTGGCAGGGTAGGGGCCGGGATGGAAAACATTGATGTCGGTTATGCCGAAAGCCGGGGGATCCGCTGCCTGAACTCGCCGGAAGGCAACCGGGACGCTGTCGGGGAACACACGCTTGGGTTGCTCCTGTCGCTTCTGAACCATATAAACCGGGCCGACCGGGAGATCAGAAACGGTACCTGGCTGCGGGAGGAAAACAGGGGAACGGAAATCATGGAAAAGACAGTAGGCATTATCGGCTATGGCAACATGGGCAGCGCTTTTGCAGCCCGCCTGCAGGGATTCGGCGCGCAGGTGATCTCCTGGGACAAATACAAAAAGGACTATTCAGATGGCAATACCCGGGAAACATCGCTGGAAAACCTGTTTGAACTGACCGACATACTGAGTTTGCACGTTCCGTTGACCGAAGAGACGACCTGGATGGTTGATGACCTCTTTTTAGGCCGGTTCCTGAAAAATATCTGGCTGATCAACACGGCCCGCGGGAAGGTAGTCCGCACCTCCGACCTGGTAAAAAACCTGGAATCGGGGAAGGTGCTGGGCGCAGCCCTCGATGTCCTCGAATATGAAGATTCTTCCTTCGAAACCCTTTCCGGGAGCCTGCCCCCCGAACTTAACTACCTGGTCGGCTCCGACCGTGTGGTGCTTACCCCTCATATTGCCGGATGGACGCATGAATCGAATGTAAAGCTTGCCAGGGTGCTGGTTGGGAAGATCAGAGATACCATGGGCAATCAGGTATGAACATCTGCAGCTCTGCGGATTCCTAAAAAAGTAGTAAATTTGCACCCGGAAAAAAGACTGTAATCCTGGAATGCACGTCTATCAAGGGTTTTGATAAGTTTTTGTAAATTTCCCGGTACCGATTGAAAAAACAAACTACCTATGAAGTACGAAAATAAACTGTTTCACGGCAAGACGCTGGCGATATTATCAGGTGGCGGCGACACGCCTGCCATCAATTCAAGTATTGAAGCAATCCGAAATCGCGCCTCTTTGCTGGGTTTTAGAGTATTTGGCATCCTCCAGGGGTGGAAAGGTCTTCTGGGAGATGGAGATGTAGTGGATCTTACCAATCAGCCCTATGATGGTTATTACGGAGGAACGGCGCTGCGGTCGAGCCGTACCAACCCCTTCCCGTCCAAAAAGAATCCTGAAAGCCGTGTCCCGCAAGTGTTGAGGAACTTTGAACGCTATAAGATCGATGTTCTGGTCACCATCGGGGGCGATGATACCAATGGCGCTGCCAAACGACTTTTTGAAACAGAAGGTATCCCTGTGATCGGTTTTCCGAAAACCATTGATAACGACCTTCGTACACGCACTATCCATACTTTCCGGGGAAAAGATATAGAAGCGGTGCTCTGCCCGGGATTCCCGTCGGCCGCAAGGTCGATGATGGAATTCACCGCCAGTATCAAGACCACTGCCGAATCGCACTCCCGCATCATTGTCATGGAGGTCATGGGACGCGATGCCGGGTGGCTTACAGGCACAACAGTATTCGGCGGCGCTTCCCTGGGACTTATCCCTGAATACGAGATTACGAAAGAACGCAAAGAGGTCTTTTTTGAGACCGTGAAGGAGGCCTATATGAACTCCAAAAAGAAATGCCTCGTTATTCCTGTTTCGGAGGGAATCCGCTGGCATGATGAAAAAAGCGGCAAGGTGGATGTGGTCTATGCCAGTTCGGAACTTGATGAATACGGTCATCCCCGGTTCGGCGGTGTAAGCGGTATCGTCGCCTCGGAGATCAGCGCCAAACTTGGCATTGATGCCAGGGCCCAGATCTCGGGATACTATCCCCGTTCGGGACATTGCCGGCATTACGACCGCCGCCTGACCTCGACCCTGGCCGATAAAGTGGTTGATCTGCTCCTTCGTGAAGAATACGGACAGATGCCTGTGATGAAAAAAATTGTGACCAATGTCGAACTGGAGGAGTTCAACACAACCTCCATTGATATGGGTGCCGTGGGAAACAAACCGTTGTCTGAGGATTATTATGACATCAGCCGCTTTTCCTTTACCGATGCCTACAGCGATTTCCTGGCAAACATCCTGGGTAAACCCGAATACGAAGACTTCCGCTATGATTTTCCCGTGGTAATCCCCTAACGAATGAATGCAAACAATGCAAACAATGCAAACAATGCAAACAATGCAATGAATGCAATGAAGGCAATGAATGCAGATAATGCAAACAATGGAATGGATGCAGACTTTGTAAAGAATTCAAATTTGTTGAAACAGTGCTGAATTCAGGAAATTAAGGATT
>CAIYQH010000132.1 GCA_903928285.1 uncultured Bacteroidales bacterium | reverse complement strand
GGTGGATAAAATTATTGATTTTTTAACCGGTAATGGCTGATTATCTTATAACGATTAAGGAATCACACCCGTTAAAACACAACTGCCATCTTATTTGGTTCCTGCCAACAAAGTTGTAATTTTGCGGTTGAATGAAAAAACTCCATCTCCCCGTCTATTTTTATGCCCTTACGGCCATGCTCTTCTGGGGCATGTCGTTTATCTGGAGTTCAGTGTTGCTGAAGTATTACGAGCCGGTTACCATTATTTTTGTCAGGCTGGTAATCTCCTCGGCGCTTCTTTTTACAGTTTTCCATTTTTCAGGCCAGGAAGCCCGGGTGGAAAAAAAGGATTACCTGCTGATATTTCTTTCCGCGCTCTTCAACCCTTTCCTCTACTTCCTGGGAGAAAATTACGGGCTGAAGTTTTCCACACCGACCATATCTGCTGTTATTATCGCTACGATTCCGGTGTTTTCGCCGGTTATCGCCTACCTGAGTTTCAGGGAAAAGCTCACCCCCATTAATTTCGTGGGAATCGCCATCTCATTTTGCGGGGTAATCCTGATGCTGGTGAATGGAAGTTTCTCGCTGGCTGCCGATACACGTGGTGTGGCCTTTCTCTTTGGCGCAGTCCTGGCCGCGCTGCTTTATTCAGTCACGCTGCGCCGGCTTACGGCCAGGCACTCAGCCGTTTGGTTGGTCGCCACCCAAAACCTGATCGGGGTATTGTTGTTCTTTCCCTTTTTCCTGGTAAATGAATATAAAACAGCCATTACGGTCCCCTTAACCTGTGAAATCATCTCCTCCATGCTGCTCCTTGCCGTGCTGGCCTCCTCGGTTTCATTTGTATTTTTCGCCTATTCGGTAAAACTGCTGGGCATCAGCAAAACCAATATCTTTTCGAATCTTATCCCAGTATTCACCGCGGTTTTTTCCTACTTCCTCCTTTCCGAATACTTTTCACTGCAGAAAATCGGCGGGATCACCCTGGTAATCGGTGGTGTTTACCTGTCGGAAAGGACGCGGAAACGGGATTAGTTCATACTTTTTTCAGTACCTTTGTGACGACGCTAATGAAGATAACCGATGATTTTCAGACCAGAAAAACTAAAGATAAAAGATTCACGGATGAAACCCTTCATCGATGCCGGGGAGATATGGGGTTACCTCAATACGACTCCCGCAACGAAAGAAAGGGTCAGGGAAGTTATTGCAAAATCGCTTGATAAAAACCGGCTCACGCTCGAAGAGACCGCCGTGCTCATCAATGCCACGGATCCTGAACTGATCGAGGAGATCAAACAGGGCGCCAGGAGGTTGAAAGAGAAGGTCTATGGCCAGCGTATCGTCCTTTTCGCACCGCTGTATGTCGGGAACCTGTGTACAAACAACTGCGCCTATTGCGGGTTTAAAGCATCCAACAAGGTGCTTAAACGGGTTACCCTCGGCGAGGAGGATCTGGTAGCGCAGGTAAAAGCCCTGGAGGATACAGGGCAGAAAAGGCTGATCCTTGTTTTTGGCGAACATCCGAAATATGATGCGAAGTTCATTGCCGATTCGGTCAGGACTGTCTATTCGGTGAAAAGCGGGCCTGGGGAGATCAGGCGCGTCAACATCAATGCCGCGCCGATGGATATTGATGATTTCAGGATCATCAAGGATTCAAAAATAGGCACCTACCAGATTTTCCAGGAGACCTACCATGAAGATACCTATGCAAAAGTTCATATGGGCGGGCAGAAACGCAATTATGAATGGCGGCTGACAGCCCTTGACCGTGCGCAGGAAGCCGGTATCGACGATGTGGGTATCGGGGCGCTCTTCGGCCTGTACGACTGGCGGTTTGAGGTTATGGGACTGGTACGTCACACCAACCATTTTGAAGCAGTGTACAACGTTGGCCCCCATACCATCTCATTTCCACGGATCCAGTATGCCTCCCAGCTCAATATCGACCAGACACACATGGTATCCGACGCCGAATTCACGCGGCTTGTAGCCATCCTGCGGTTGGCTGTTCCCTATACCGGTCTGATCCTGACTGCCCGTGAATCGGCATCCATCCGCGATGAAATCATGCAATTCGGCGTTTCCCAGATCGACGGGGGTACCAACATTGAACTGGGCGGGTATTCGAAGAAAAAGGACAACGAGGACCAGGATATCGACCTGGAACAGTTCCAGATCAACGACAACCGCACCCTCAATGAGATCATGGATGAACTGATCAGTAAGAAATATATCCCCTCCTTCTGCACCGCCTGTTACCGGCTTGGCAGAACCGGTGAACATTTCATGGAGTTCTCCGTTCCCGGGTTTATCAAACGGTATTGCCAGCCCAATGCCCTGATGACCCTGGTTGAATATCTGGAGGATTATGCCCCTGCTGAAACAAAGACCAAAGGCTATCAGCTGGTGCAGGAAAAACTCGACCAGATTGAGGATGCCACCTTCAGGAAAACCCTGGTTGAAAAAATTGAAGAGCTGAAAAATGGTAAACGTGACCTCTATTTCTGAAAAACACAGGTTATGCAAGAGATCAGAATCATCGGTTTATTGATTACCGACCGCATCAAGGAGGCCGGGCTCGCCCAGCAGGCCCTGACAAAATATGCCCATGTCATCAAATCGAGACTTGGATTCCATGAGGTTAACGAAGATGTCTGCAGCAGGGTGGGCGTCATTATCCTGCAGCTTGCCGGGAATGCCGGGGAGTGCGACAAACTGGAGCAGGAACTGGGTCTGATCGGGGGCCTTGAGATACAGCGTATGTTATTCCGTCTATAATCATCGCATATGAGGGACCAATTCACGAAAGACCAGAAGGAATTTCATGAGCATTATATGCTCTCGTCGCTCCCCGGAATGCGAATCGGGCTGATCTTTACGCTGATTTTGTTTTTGTGCTTTGTCTTATTCAATTCACTATTTTTTCCCGGCCTGCCCGAAATCGAATTCTACAAACGGTTCTGGGTCATAGCGCCGGTTATCACCCTCTCCATCCTTGTGACCTATTTCCGCAGCCTTTACAAATGGCTGCATCTCATCTATATCCTGCTGAATCTTATTGCCTGCGGCGCCATCTATTATGTCGGCATCAACACAAGTCAGTCGGAGCCGGGTAATGAATACTATTTTGCATGGGTCATGCTCGTGGTGATCGGATTATTTGTGTTTTTCAGGATGCCCTTCAGGACCCTGGTCATCATCGGCTTGCTGCAGGTGATGGCCTATGTCATGGCATCCGTACAGATTGGCACCTATGACCATCACCGGTTTCTTTTTTTCAACAACCTGTTTTTTGTACTCGCAATTTATTCCATCGGGTTCCTGCTGGCCTTCATGTTCCGGAGCCTGAACTGGAAAAATTTCCTGCACCAGAAAGCGCTTGCTGAGAATAACCTGCGCCTGAACGGGGAGATCAAAGAACGGAAAATTGCAGAACAGGCATTCCGGCAATCGGAAAGCCAATATTATAAAACCCTGAATGCAATCCCCGACATGATCTTTGTGGTTGACAAGGATCTAAATATCGTCGTGGTCAATTCGGCACTAAGGGAGGGGCTGGATACAGTGGGACTGACAGATGACATGGTGGGAAAAAGCATCCGGGATGTTTATCCCCTCATGACCCATTCCAGTCTTAAAGAACTTGAAGATGTTTTTGAAAATGGCACCAATTCGGTTCATGAAGAGCAAATGGCGCTCAATGGTGCATTATTGCATGTGGAAATCCGAAAAATTCCGATTTTCAAGGATGAGGAGGTGGTGCAGGTGATGACGATCCTTCGCGACAGGTCAAATGAGAAGGAGGTGGAGGAGCTGAAGCAACGCAATGCGGAACAAAAGGAGGTAATGCT
>CAIYQH010000131.1 GCA_903928285.1 uncultured Bacteroidales bacterium | reverse complement strand
CGCCCATGTTTTCAACCGGGTCTCTCAGTTCAACTTCTTTTGCAACCGTCACACCATCCTTGGTAACAACGGGTGATCCATATGATTTGTCAATGATGACATTGCGGCCTTTGGGCCCAAGGGTCACCTTAACGGCGTTCGATAGTTCGTCAACGCCTTTCTTCAATGCTTCTCTTGCTTTAATGCTAAAGATAATATCTTTTGCCATTGTCTTATGTTTTTAATGTGATTGTTCGGTGAGTTCTTTCGTGTTTAATGATGGTTAGATCACTGCTACGATGTCAGATTCGCGCATGATCAGGTAGCTTTCCCCATCAACGGTGATTTCTGTTCCGGCATATTTGCCATAGAGCACACTATCACCGACTTTAACGGTCATGGGTTCATCTTTTTTTCCAGGGCCAACCGCAACAACGGTACCTTTCTGTGGTTTTTCCTTAGCGGTATCAGGAATGATAATTCCTCCTGCAGTTTTGTCTTCAGCCGCTGCCGCTTCAACCAAAACGCGGTCGGCCAACGGTTTAATATTCACTTTTGCCATTTTACGTTATATTTTAAGTTAAACATTACGAAATATTACCTTTCATGAAGGTAACCCAACTAAGTCACATTTTGTGCCAAAGGAATCTTCAGGGATAAATCTGGACATTTTTTCAGTAATCAGCCCTGTAAAAATAAAAATGTCAGACTGTGCTGACAATCTGACACAAAAACAGAAGATGATAAATCCCTGTAAATATTATTTCTTTTGTGCAGGTGGCTGCTGAAAATCCTTGATCGGGGCAGTTTTGCTCTCATCGATCTGTTTCTGGATTTCACTCTGCTGGGTGTCAGCTTTTCCGCCGTTTTTCGGAGGGATAGCGAAGATGGAGAACAGGCTCAGTACAAGCAATGAGATCGCCAGGGTCCAGGTGGTCTTTTCAAGGAAATCGGCTGTTTTACGAACACCCATAAATTGGTTTGACGAGGCAAAATTGGAAGCAAGGCCCCCTCCTTTGGAATTCTGGACTAATACAACCAGCACGATCAACACACAAACGATGAGGATGAGGACGGAAATTAAAATGTAAAGACCCATGTGATATTACGATTTACAATTGATGAATGACGATTGAAGGGACCCAAAACAACCTTCAGGATTTAAGATTTTCAATTTGGGCTGCAAAGTAACGACTTTTTTCTTGATTAAGCAAGGATAATTTCTCATAAATATGGACGGCCTTTTGTATATTACCTTGTTTGGCATATAATTGGGCCAGTGTTTCGCTCACAATCTCCTCCTCATCCAGGTTGCTTCTGATCGCGCTGTCGGTCGGGTTGAAAAAGGTTGCTCTCGGTTTTGAGATCCGGGGTTCATCAAGGATGAACTTATCGATCAGCTTTTTCTTATCGGCAGCTGGCATGGGTTCAGGAACTCGTGAATCCTCCTGGTTATAATCTTCCAGGTTGAAATCATGGTTTTTTTCAGCATTGATCTCGGCCAGCCGTTTCTTGACAATGGCCAGCAGATCTTCCTGGGTCATCCTTTCCTGCGTTTCAGCCGCCGGCAACCGGCTGGCTATCTCTTCTTCCGAAGGTTTCCGTGCCAGCTCCCAGGTTACCTCATGGGTCGCTTCAGGCTCCGGCGACAAAACAGGGATTTCAACCGGCATGGCAGGAATCGCATCCGGTGGCATCCCGGCGACGGGATCTTCCCCCCGGTCAGCAGTCTGTTCAACCGGGGCAACAGCTGTTTTTCCCGCCAGGATAAGACTCCTTAGAATCCGGCGGTCGCCGGCATAGGCGGCAGCCCTCTTTAACTGAACCGGATACTGGGGATCATCCTCCATGTAAAGGCTGCAGGCATAAAGGATATGCCCCGACTGGCAGTAGGGATAACGTCTGACAAGATCTTCCAGAAGGGGCAGGCTCCTGGCATCGGTCTGCTGCAGATGACTTAACAGTTCTGAAAATTGCTGGCTGTTCATGACGTTTTACAGGTTCAATCTTACCAGTTGACGACGGCCTTGTTGAATATGTCCTGGACAAGCTGGTCTGCTATATCCTTAATCAATCCATCCTGAACCGACTGCAGGTTGACACTGCTGGAATAATCAAGGTATTTTGAGAAGATGGATTCCCAATTTTGCTTGACATCTGTTTTATTGGTAAACTTAACATTTACCGTTATGGTAAGCCGGTTCATGGCTGCCGTTTCGTTCCCCTGGATCGCGACAGGCGTTACGGTATATTGCGTAACAGTGCCTTCGAGCGTAAGGTCACCGCCTCTTTCGATCTGGATAAGATTTGCCTGGCTGGTGAAGTAATCGCGCATTGCATCGGTAATTGTTCGCGACAAGGTAGGAACGACAAGCCCTGCATTGTTGGCAAAGTAGGGAATGGACACGGTTTTTACGCTTGGAGAAATGGATGCGCCGGTGAAGGAATAACTCATCCTGCAGGAGGAGATGCAGAACAGCATCAATACCAAAAACGGCAACCACCTTTGTGCCGGCACATTAAACAGGTTTCTTCTGCGTTGAGGTTTCAACATGTTATCGATTGATAAACAAAGATAAATGATATTATTCGATGTTATACTCCTTGATCTTACGATAAAGGGTTCTTTCGGAGATACCCAGCTCCCTGGCAGCATCCTTGCGTTTTCCTTCATGCCGCGTAAGGGCCCGCCTGATGAAATCGATCTCCTTTTTCTCCAGTGACAGGGATTCTTCCACCTCAACATGTTCCTGGATCGGATCCTGGTCAACAAAGCGGGCATCAGGCTGATGCATAATAATCGGCTGTACTGAATCCTTTCCATCCTCAAAGTCCTTGTATAACCTTTTAATCAGATGGGTGTTCTCGCCAAGATCACTGGAGATGGCATCGTCGTTCCGCATCAAATTCATAACCAGTTGCTTAAGGTCATTCATGTCTTTCTTCATGTCGAAAAGCACCTTGTACAGCAATTCCCGTTCGTTGAATTTGGAGGCATCCTCCCCTTTATAAAGCACCGGGAGTTCGCTGGTTTGTCCCTGGGGCAGGTATTTCAGTAAAATGGCGACATCGATATCCCTGTTTTTTTCGATGATGGAAATCTGCTCTGTCAGGTTTTTAAGTTGTCGGATATTCCCGGGCCAGCGATAGGAACGCAACACCTGCTGGGCATCCTCGTCGAGCTGGATGGAGGGCATCCTGTATTTTTCGGCGGCATCCGCTGCAAATTTCCTGAAGAGCAGATAAATATCCTCTTTCCTTTCCCTTAATGCCGGTACCAGGATGGGAACAGTATTCAATCGATAATAAAGATCCTGTCTGAATTTTCCATTGGCAATGGCATCGGGGATGAACACATTGGTTGCGCCAACCACCCTGACGTTGGTTTTCAGCACTTTGGAGGATCCAACACGCATGAATTCACCCGATTCGAGCACGCGCAGCAGCCGTACCTGGGTTCCCAACGGGAGTTCTGCCACCTCATCCAGGAAGATGGTGCCCCCATCAACCACCTCAAAATAGCCTTTCCGGGCCTCGTGCGCTCCCGTGAAGGAGCCTTTTTCATGACCGAAGAGTTCCGAATCGATCGTCCCTTCCGGGATAGCGCCGCAGTTCACCGCGATATAGGGTCCGTGCTTCCTGGAACTTAGCTGGTGGATTATCTTCGGGAAGAATTCCTTTCCGGTTCCGCTTTCACCGCTTACCAGTACCGTGATATCGGTTGCGGCAACCTGACGGGCAATGTCAATGGCACGGTCAAGGATCGGTGAGTTCCCAATGATACTAAACCGCTGTTTTATTGCTTGGATGTCCATGGATGGTTTATCTTAACTGTGCATCGAGATTGGTCGCCAGGGCTTTTACAATCCGGTCCATTACCTTCTCAATCTCTTTATCGGTAAGGGTTTTATCCTTATCCTGCAGCAGGAATTTAATCGCGTAGGACTTTTTTCCGGGTGCAATTTTTTCTCCTTCATAAACATCGAACAGCCCCACCTTTTGCAGCAATTTTTTCTCCGTCTGAAAGGAAAGTTTTTCAATCTGGTCAAAGGTGATTTCCTGGTTTACAAGCAAGGCAAGATCGCGCCGAACTTCAGGGAATTTGGGCATTTCAGCATACCGGGCGTTTTTGACCGGAATAAGGGAAAACAGGAGGTCCCAGTTAACTTCAGCATATAAAACAGGCTGCCTGATATCATATGTTTTCATTACAGGTGAGGAAAACCATCCGAGGACTGCCAGGTTTTTCCCGGCTACCCTGTAAACAAGTCCGTCGGTGATCAGGCCGGAAGCGTAAGAGTCGATGCTCCAGCCATCCCGGGCAACCGATAGTTTTTTAAAGATCGCTCCCAGGAATCCCTTGAGTTCAAAAAGGTCAACAGGTTTGTTGGTGGTATTCCAGTTCTCCGGCTGCAACCGGCCCGTCATCAGCATCATCAGATGCTTTTCTTCATGATAGCCCGGAACAGGGTCGTTGCTGCCTGTTACCAATGAATAGACCCTTCCGAATTCGAACATTTTCAGATCAGAATACCTGCGGTTCTGATTGTAAACGATACTTTCAGCAGCACCATAAAGCAGGGTCTGCCGCATTACATCCAGATCGCGGCTGATGGGGTTGAGCATTTTTACGCAGCTCTCAAAAGGGAAATCCCTGTTGTCGAGGTAATAGGTTGATTTTGTCAGCGAGTTGTTCATCACTTCGTTGAAGCCATTGCCGGATAGGTAATCTGCAACCTGGTTCTGTACCTTTTCCGGATCAATCCCGCTGGTGAATGATAGCGCAGATCTTACCTCTGTGCCGATTTCAATATTGTTGTACCCGTAAACCCGCAGAATCTCTTCTATCACATCGGCTTCGCGTGTCACATCCACCTTAAAGGCCGGGATCTCCAGCCGGAGACCTGTAACCTCTGCAGTGTTTTCCGGTGGGCCGATTTCGCTTTTCACCACGATCTCAAGGTCTTTCAAAATATTTTTTACAACAAGGCGGTTGAGCGATTTCCCGATCAACCGGTCAAGATTTGAATAGGAAAGTTCTACCTTCACCGGTGGAACCGGGGTTGGATAGACATCAACGATCTGTGAGGATATTTCACCACCGGCAATCTCCCTGATCATCAGGGCTGCCCGTTTCAGTGCATAGACCGTAATGTCAATATTGGTGCCGCGTTCAAACCGGAAGGAGGCATCGGTCTGAAGACCGTGAAACCGCGAAGTCTTCCTGGCATGTTTCGGATCAAAACAGGCGCTTTCAAGAAAAACACTGGTAGTGGCGGCCGTAACCCCCGATTTCAACCCGCCGAATACACCGGCGATGCACATGGGTTCCGCGGCGTTGCAAATCATCAGGTCGTTTCCCGACAACTCCCGTTCAATGTTATCGAGCGTTGTGAATTTCGTTCCTTTCGGATATTTTTTTACAATCACAATTCCGCCGGTAATGCAGTCTGCATCGAAGGCGTGGAGGGGCTGTCCAAGTTCCATCAGGATATAATTGGTTGTATCAACGATGTTGTTGATCGGCCGCAGTCCGATGGCCATCAGCCTGTTTTTCAGCCAGTCGGGCGATTCTCCTACCTTAACACCGGCAAGTGTTATGCCTGAATAACGGGGGCAGGCTTCCGCGTCCTCCACGATTACCCCGATATGCCGGCTGTCAGAATCAATGCGAAAGGCTGAAACATCAGGCATCATCAGTTTGCTGCCCGGCAATGTAGGGCTTTCGTTTAACCCGAAGTTGTTGGCCACGGCGACCAAGTCGCGGGCAACTCCTGCATGTGACGCAGCATCGGCACGGTTGGGCGTTAACCCGATAGTGAAAGTGACATCTTCCTCAATGCTGAAATATTCACTGGCTGCCATTCCCACTATGGCGCTGGCGTCGAGAACCATGATCCCGGCATGGGAAGTACCCAGACCAAGCTCATCTTCAGCACAGATCATCCCTTCGGAGAGTTCTCCGCGGATCCTGGTTTTTTGCAGGGTTAGCTCTTTGTCGCCAAAATAAAGAGTCGTGCCGAGGGTTGCTACGGCCACTTTTTGTCCTTTTGCCACATTTGCGGCTCCGCAAACAATATGTAACGGTTCGGCACCTCCCACGTTAACGGTAGTGATGCTGAGATGGTCGGAATTGGGATGTTTCTCACAGGTAACGACTTCCCCTATGACAACCCCCTTCAGCCCTCCCTTGACCGACTGGAAAGGCTCCTGGCTCTCTACCTCCAGTCCGCATCCTGTTAGCATTTCCGTCACCTTGTCAGGCGACAGGTCAAGGTCATGATATTGCTTAAGCCAATTATAGGAGATTTTCATTTATCTTACAGATTAAGGGAACAAAGTTAGGAATAAAAAAGAAACCAGCTATGAGATCAATCCCCAATTTTGCTGATTACGGTCCATCTGCTGAAGGTGGCGTGCCAGAATGTCATTTTCAGGTTTGGCTAAATGGGGATCTTCGATAATGATATCTGAAGCGACATTCCTGGCATATTTCAGTATTTTTTCATCCTTGACCAGGTCGGCGATCCTCAGGTCGAGGATCCCGCTTTGCTGGGTTCCCTGCAGATCGCCGGGGCCGCGGATCTGAAGATCGGTTTCCGCGATTTCGAAACCGTCGGTTGTACGCACCATGGTGGCAATCCTTTTGCGCGCTTCGGCTGATAATTCATAGCTGCTGATCAGCAGGCAATAGGATTGGTCGCCTCCTCTCCCGACCCGGCCGCGAAGCTGGTGAAGCTGCGACAACCCGAACCTTTCAGCATTTTCAATCACCATGACGGTGGCATTCGGAATATCAACCCCGACTTCTATCACCGTTGTTGCCACCATGATCTGGGTCTCCCTGTTCAGAAACCGCTTCATCTCTGCATCTTTTTCCTGTTGTTTCATTTTGCCGTGCACCATACTGACAGCATATTGCGGCGCCGGGAACTCCTGTATCACGTGCTGATAACCATCGACAAGATTTTTCAGGTCGAGCGTTTCCGATTCCTTGATCAACGGATAGACCATGTAAACCTGTTTGCCTTCGCCGATCTTATCGCGGATGAAATGAAAAACCTTGCCATGGTCAGGTTCAAACAGGTGGCGGGTTACAATCGATTTCCGGCCGGGAGGCATTTCGTCGATAATGGAGGTGTCCAGGTCGCCGTAAAGGGTCATGGCCAGGGTCCGGGGGATAGGAGTGGCCGTCATGACAAGGATATGCGGTGTTATCACGTTTTTCTCCCAGAGTTTGGCCCGCTGGGCAACACCGAACCGGTGCTGTTCATCGATCACCACCAGCCCCAGATGACGGAACTGGACCTTTTCCTCCAACAGGGCGTGGGTACCGATGAGCAACTGCACTTCGCCCGACAGCAGGCCTGTATGAATTTCCCGGCGGCCTGCCGTTTTTGAATTCCCGGTAAGCAGCCTCACGGTAACATTCAAACCAGTCAGCATCGCAGTAATGGTGTTAAAATGCTGTTTGGCAAGGATTTCTGTCGGAGCCATCAGGCAACTCTGGTAGCCATTGTCCAGTGCAATCAGCATCGTCATCAGCGCAACCAGCGTTTTACCGCTTCCTACATCCCCCTGAAGCAACCGGTTCATCTGGTTACCGGAGCCAAGGTCGGCCCGTATCTCCTTGATAACCCGTTTCTGGGCGTTTGTCAGTTCAAAAGAAAGATGGTGATGGTAAAACTGGTTCACATAATTTCCGATCTTCAAAAACCTGTGACCATTGTGTTTTTCCAGCCTGCCCGACCGTTGTTTTGCCAGCCGTAGCTGGATGAAAAACAACTCTTCAAATTTCAGACGGGTCAGGGCCTTTTTCAGCAGTTCGGGGCTTTGGGGAAAATGGATGTTGACAAAGGCCTGCTGCCTGCCGAGCAGTCGCAGGTTGTCAAGAATTGCGGGAGTAAGGTTTTCGGGTACCGTGAATTTTTCATTCAGCAGCAGGTTTTTCACCAGTTTCCCGATCCCCTTGAAATCGAGCCCCTTTGATTTAAGTTTCTCGGTCGAGTTATAGATTGGCCTGACCCTTTCACTCAATGGCAATGGTTTCAGGGAGGGTATTTCCAATTCCGGGTGGGAGATATTCCATCGTCCGTTGAAAAGGGCGGGTTTCCCGAAAACGATATATTCCTGTTGCGGGGTGAGCATTTCAAGCACCCATTTAATGCCCTGGAACCAGATCACCTCCATCTCCCCGCTCTCATCGCGGATGGTGCCAACCAGCCGCTGATGAGGGGCTGTCCCGGCCATCTGGATACGGACAAGCCTGGCTTTCAACTGAACATAGGTGCTGTCATCCTGTATGTCGGCAATCCTGTGGAATTTGGTTCTGTCGCTATAGCGGAAGGGAAAGAAAAGAAGAAGGTCGCCAAATGTGGCAATATTAAGTTCCTTTTTTAACACCTCCGCCCGGGTTGAACCAACGCCTTTAAGGAATTCAATAGGTGTTTCCAGGAAGGGAGATGCCATAATGCAAATTAGAATCGGTTGTCACAAAAATAATGAAATTGAATGAGATGCGGGGAACAGGAATAATGAAAAACAACAGAGGCTGTCCCGATGATAAGGAGACAGCCTCTGCAAAATTCAGGATGAGTGCATCAGGTTTAATACTCCCAGAGATTTTGTTCGAAATCAAACAGGGTTGTTTTAGCCTTTTCCGCCTCCAGCAGGGCATCCGTGCCAACTGCATACTCCTTTATACTCCGGTCGTAAACGTTCTCCTCCTTATAGATATAGCTTGCGAACATGCGTTTCATGAAGACATCGTCATAAGACATTCGCCCGGCCGAACCGTTTTTCAGGTTGAATAGTTCGTTTTTGGCAAAGAGGTTACGGCATTCGGGGAAATAGATCCAGAAGAGAGGTTTTTCGAACCGTTTCTCACCCGTGTTTTTATCCATGACATCGACTACCGGGCAAATTCCCAGGATTCTTACTTCAAAAACAGAGCGCTGACGGTCAAAATAGAAATCCTCCTTGATATTCAACCTCTTGACATTGGAAGGATCGAAATGGTTTGGAATGACCGTGTCGAACATGACATCCGGATTGTCAGGCCGGGGTAATTTCACGGTATCGTGCGTTTCAAGTTTGTCTGTCAACTCCTTATAGGTAAGCGGCACCAGGAACTGGTCCGATTCCCCCGCATAGGCGGTAATAGTACCCTCCTTTAATCCATCCATGATGATGGTAACCAGGCTGCGCCAGTTATTCTGCGGTTTTTCAGGGAAGTAAAAGGGCTGATTCATCTTTTCACGCATATCCAACACCCTCCAGATCCTTTTGGTCCAGATAATGTCGGCTTCGCGCAGATATGGATAAGGAATCGGCTGAACCTGCGTTATCGCTGTTTTATCATACACGCCGTCTCTGGGCGGACCCTCCAGAACCTGCGAATAGGATGTAAGGTTTATCCCTGCTAAGAGCATGAAGAATAAAACCAGGAAAAATGCTTTTTTCATATTACCTCCTTATGGATATTATCAGTTCAATTTCAAACTAAGACTGGCGTTAACCTTGCGTGTGCCATCCGGTCCTTTAACATAAATATCATCGAACCAAATTCGTTGTCCCTTACGGGAATTGGTAATTGCCTTGAGGATTTCAGGTGTCAGCCTGTTCCCAGGAACCTTCACCTCATCACCCTGACCGGAGGTGGTGGCTGTGGAAAAGACGAAAGAGGTAACCACGTACTTGATATCAAAGTCAAACCCTGCAGGCATTTCAGGAAGCAGGATCGGGCTCGCAAGTAATAAACTCTTGGAGATGAACCCCTCATTTTTTCCTGCAATTTTAATATAGGGGTCGGGCAGGGTTTTCAGGCGGAATTTATAGGATCCCATACTTTTTGTTTTCCCTGAAAAAACAGCGCTTACATTGATTATGGCCTCCCTTACAGCAGAAGAAACGAGGTTTGAAACGATCCAGTCCTTTCCTTCTGCACGGATACTTCCTGTTGAAATGGAGGGGATGATCTTTTCAGGGCTGCCCGGAACGCTGATTTCCACAGGGTTGTCAACACCAATGTAAAACACGTTCATCTTACTCGGCGAGATGGTGATGGCCGGTTTGGCTACAATAAATTCATCATGAAAATGGAAGGTCATGGTATCGCCCAGCGGGCTTACCACCTTGATGATACCCGCGAATTTCTTCAGTCCTTCTCCCGAACCTGGAAGTTTCAGCACCACCAGGCCTTCGGAACCTACAATAGGCGTTGCATTTTTATAATTGCCATCGATAAGGGTATCTGCGCCCAAAACATACCTTACATCCGGGTTTTGTTTCGTATCGTAAGCGCCAACAAGAATTTCCGCCTGGTATTCATCCCCAAGGAAGATATAGCTGCTTTTTGGAATAACCTTTGCCTGGATTTTGTCGAATTTAAAATTTAAGGCATCGATTGAACTGTACAGATTATTGATTACGTCAAATTCGGCATTGTAGATCTCGGCTTTCGTCTTATTCAGAATGGTAACGGTT
>CAIYQH010000130.1 GCA_903928285.1 uncultured Bacteroidales bacterium | reverse complement strand
CTTATCCATGGGGATGCCTCCATCTCGGGACAGGGTATTATTTACGAGTTGGTCCAGATGGCCGACCTGGAGGGATATAAAACAGGCGGTACGGTACATCTCGTGGTGAACAACCAGATTGGCTTCACGACCAATTACCTCGACGGCCGTTCGAGTGTATATTGTACCGATGTGGCGAAAACCATTCAGTGTCCTGTTTTTCATGTGAATGCCGATGACGTGGAGGCTGTTGTATATACGGTTCAGCTTGCCATGGAATTCCGTGCACAGTTCCAAAAGGATATTTTCATCGACCTGCTGGGTTACCGCAAATATGGTCACAACGAAAGTGATGAACCCCGCTTTACCCAGCCAATCCTCTATAAGATCATTGAACAGCATCCCGACCCGCTGGAAATCTACCTGAAGAAGCTGGAGGAGGAGAATTCGCTGGCATTAATCGATGTTGCGGGGATAAAAAACGAGATCAATAGCCTTCTCGACCGTGGTTTCGAGTCGGCAAAAACCATCATCAAGGGAGATATCGCGTCATTCCTGGGAAAGCAATGGGTAAAACTGAGAAGGTCTACTCCTGAAGATTTTATTACATCTCCCGATACTTCCATCACTGAAAAGATGTTCTTTGAAATTGGCGAAAAACTTACTGCCTTACCCGAAGGAAAACCGTTTTTCCGCAAGATCATCAAGATGCAGGAGGACCGCAAGGCCATGCTTGAGTCGGGTAACCTCGACTGGGCCATGGGAGAGCTAACGGCCTACGGGTCGCTCCTTGCTGAAGGCCATCCGGTGCGACTGTCGGGGCAGGATTGCCAGCGGGGCACCTTCAGCCATCGCCATGCCGTACTGACCGTTGAAGACTCCGAAGAAAAATTCATCCCGCTGGATCACATTTCCGACACCGGTACAAAACTAAGTATCTACAATTCACTGCTTTCCGAATACGGCGTGCTTGGGTTCGAATATGGTTATTCTTTTGGCACACCCGACGGGCTCACCATCTGGGAGGCGCAGTTCGGTGATTTCAGCAATGGGGCGCAGGTCATCATCGACCAGTATATCAGCAGCGCCGAGGATAAATGGAAGGTGATGAACGGGGTGGTACTGCTGTTGCCCCATGGTTATGAAGGCCAGGGACCTGAACATTCATCGGCCAGGCTGGAACGCTTCCTTTCGTTGTGCGGTCATCATAACATGCAGATCGTAAACTGTACAACCCCGGCCAGTTTCTTCCATGTCTTACGCCGCCAGATGTACTGGCCGTTCCGCAAACCCCTGGTCGTTTTTACGCCGAAGAGTCTGCTGCGGCATCCCCGTTGCGTCTCTTCGCCGGAGAGTTTTACCTCCGGTATATTCAGGGAGGTGCTGGATGATGCTGCTGCTGATCCTGCAAAGATCCGCAGGGTTCTGTTCTGCAGCGGTAAAATCTATTACGATTTACTGGAAGAGAAGGAAAAACTCCAGAAAGAGGAGGTGGCGATCATCAGGCTGGAGCAACTCTATCCCCTCCCTGTAAACCAGTTGAATGCCGTTGTTGCCCGCTACCCGCTTACAACGCATTGGGAATGGGTGCAGGAGGAACCTGTCAACATGGGGGCATGGAAATTCATCTCCATCAATTTCAACACGGTACCTTTGCATCATGTTGCCAGGCCTGCCAGTGGCAGCCCGGCGACAGGCTCCTCGCGCCTTCATAAGATCCAGCAAAGGCTCATCGTTGAAAAGGCGCTCGGGAAATGCACCTGTGAGCACGCTAACGGATCCTGCCGGTTACACTGCGCCGAACATGAATACCAGGTAAATTAGTTCCGGGCTATTGAATTAACCTGCAATCCTTTTTCTATGTAATATTCAATTCAGGCCGACCAGTCTGGTTTACCATATTTCCAGCCGGCTGCCTGACAGATCCGGTTGATAATACTCCCATATAGCCAGGTCGTCATGAAGCAGAATCTACATCGGGAATATTCTATATCTTTGTATCCTAATTCATCGATATGGCAACAGAGATCAAAGTTCCCAGTCCGGGAGAATCGATAACGCAGGTACAACTTGCCAAATGGCTGGTTGCTGACGGGGATGCAGTTGAAAAAGACCAGGAGATTGTCGAGATTGATTCCGATAAAGCCTCCTTCCCGGTTACCACACCGGAGGAGGGCATCATAAAAATTATGGCACAGGAGGGTGAAACCATCGCTGTCGGGGCTGTTATCGCTGTGATTGAACCAATGACCGGTGCAAATCAAAAAACAATATCTGGCGTACAAAATGAGGGGGCAACAGCCAGGGTACCGGAGGCAACCGGCTCCCCTGTTCAAAAAGCTCCAGTTCCGGCCACTGAGTCTGATCCGCTCAGCCTGCACGCTTCGCCGCTGGCACGTAAGATCATAGAAGATACGAACGTGGACCCCCGTGCGATCACACAGGCCTTCCCGGGGAAAAAAATCACACGGAAGGATATTGAGTCATTTGTTAGTCAGAAAAAAGAGAGCTCTGCCACCATCGCCTTCACCGGTACACGGGAGATTGACCGGAAAAAACTGACCACCCTGCGGCTGAAGCTCGGCGAACGCCTTGTTTCAGTGAAAAATCAAACAGCCATGCTGACGACCTTCAATGAAGTCAACATGCAGGGGATCATGAAGATCAGGGAAAAATATGGCGACCTGTTCAAGAATCGTTTTGGCGTCGGCGTCGGGTTTATGTCCTTTTTCACCAAAGCCGTCGTCATTGCCCTCAAGGAAT
>CAIYQH010000129.1 GCA_903928285.1 uncultured Bacteroidales bacterium | reverse complement strand
GATCCTTGACAATGCCATAAAGTTTACAGATCATGGCGGGATTACCATTGAAACCAGTGTGGCAACCGAATCGGGGAAGGACTGGATTGTAACAAAAATATCAGATACCGGGATCGGAATTGACAAGGCCTTCTTCAATTTGATTTTCCAGGAGTTCCGCCAGATCAGCGAAGGTTTTGGACGCAAATACCAGGGCAGCGGCATCGGGCTTACCATCAGCAAGAAAATCATTGACCTTTTGGAAGGCAGGATTACCATCGAAAGCGAACCTGGCAAAGGTTCCTGTTTTTCCATCTGGCTTCCGGCCGACCAGGCTGCAGGCGATACTGTGGAAACCAGATCAATGGCAAGTCACCAGGATCATGATCACACGGCGAACAGTCATTCAGCAGTACTGCCGGTGGTGTTGCTGGTCGAGGATAATAAGGTAAACAAGGAGCTTACAATACTTTTTCTGAGAAACATCTGCAGGGTTGAGTATGCCCCGGAAGCTGCTACCGCCATCTCGATGGCCCGGGAAAAGCATTATAATGCCATCCTGATGGATATTCACCTGGGATACGGAATGAACGGGATCGAGGCAACGCGTGAAATCAGGCAGATCCCCGGATATGCGCTAACTCCCATCATCGCCGTTACAGGCTATACCATGGATGAGGACAAGGAGCAGCTTTATGCAGCAGGATGTACCTGCCACATCGCAAAACCCTTTGATAAAAAGACCCTTATCGATCTGATGCAGGAGGTTTTAGAGAGTGCTTGATTCAATTTGACTTAACAAAAAATTAACAAAATAAAATTGCACAATACATTTTCTTAGTTTAATTTTGCATTATTCTATGTAAATCATTAATCAAACTCTAAATCCAAATAATCATGAAAAAAGTTGTTTTGTTATTTTCGGCAGTCGTTCTTCTCGCAGGTATGACTTTTGCTCAGGCTCAGGATAAAGCTGCAAAACCTGCTGCTGCAAAAACCGAAACTGTTGGCAAAGATTCAAAAGCCGGGTGTGATATGAAAGATAAGAAGAGCTGCACCCATTCCAAAGATGCCAAAGGTTGCTGTGCAAAAGACGGTAAAAAAGCCACTACTACTCCAGAGAAAAAATAATCAGATTGCAAGGAAACTTGTGAATATAAAAGAGGGGCTTACAGCCCCTTTTTTATTTGGGTCCGGAGCGGCCGCCGGGCATCCTGAAAACGATCGGCATCCTGACCATCACGCGGACAGCCCTGCCATTGCGTTTCCCGGGTTCCCAACGGGGCATCTCGCGTGTCACCCTGATGGCCTCTTCGTCGCATCCCCCGCCAATCTTCTGGGTAACTTTCACATTCGACAGCGATCCATCCAGTTCAACTATGAAAACCACCATAACAGTGCCCTGGATCAGGTTTTTCATGGCAGTTTCTGGATAACGGGTATGCTGGCGCAAATAGTAAAGACGCGACTCATCCCCTCCAGGAAAGCGGGGATAGACATCAATGACCGAGGTCAGGCCGGCATCAGTGCCTGTCCCCTCCCCCAGCCTGGAGCCTCCCGCCTTTGCCAGGGAGTCAGTTTTGAGATTTTCAATCTCCTTTTTCTGTACCGGCGGATCTTCAACAGGTTTTTGTTCCACAGGCTTGACCGAATCGTTCACCACGGGCACCTGGGGCTGGTCAGGCAAAGGTTTGGCCATAGCCTGCGCCAGTTTGCTTGCATCCGTGTCGGGGGGGGCGCTCATATCGAAATAGGCGACATCGTACATCATATCCCCTTCAACGAGCAATACCGGCTGCAGGGAAAAATAAAGCCAGGGAATACCAACGGCAATGGAGATGACCAGCACGCCTATTCCCAGCGATATCAGCAGGTTCCTGAAATACTTTCTACGTTGGTCATAAGCCCCGTAGGCCTTATTCCTGCCTTCGAAAGCCAGTTCGTCAAGACTTGGGAATCGCTTGTCAATCATTCGTCTAAATATAACTTGAGAAATTCGATTTCTCTGCGTTCCCGTTTTGTCGGACGTCCGGTTCCCCTGTCCCTGTGTTCAAACCCAGTTTCATGGTTTTGCTTCAGTTTCTGATATTCCGATTCAGGCGTCAGATCCTCCATCAGATCAGGCACCAGCCGAGCCGAAACCCGGTTCGCCGCCAATGTGATAACCTTCACTGTCCTGAGGATCGGAGGCAGGGATATGGTGATCACTTCATCAATTTTAACCTCCCGGGATGGCTTGACAACCTTGTCCATGATCTTCACCTTCCCCGAGCGGCAGGCATCCGATGCCAGGCTGCGCGTTTTAAAAACCCGCACAGCCCACAACCATTTATCAATGCGCACCCCCTGGTCCATCAGCCTACTTTTGCCGGAAATAGATTTCGATCGGAACCCCTGTAAAATCGAATTTTTCGCGCAGCTTGTTCTCAATAAAACGTTTATATGACTCCTTTAAGTATTGAGGATGGTTGCAAAAAAACGCAAACGAGGGAAAGGCTGTAGGCAGCTGCATGGCATATTTGATACGGACATATTTTCCCTTGACCACCGGGGGTGGCATATCCTGCAGGATCGGCAGGATGAAATCGTTCAGGGAGGAGGTGGTTATCTTTTTCGACTTGTTTTTATAAACCTCGATTGCCGTCTCTACCGCCTTGAAGATGCGTTGCTTGGTTACCACCGAAGTGAAAATGATCGGGACATCGGTGAAGGGCTTGATCTGATCGCGGATATTCTCCTCAAATTCCTTATGGGTATTGGTGACTTTTTCAACCAAATCCCATTTGTTGACCAGGATAACAACCCCCTTGTGATTTTTCTCAATCAGGGAAAAGATGTTCAGGTCCTGGGCTTCAAAGCCACGTTCAGCATCGACCATCAGAATGCAGACATCGCTGCTCTCAATCGACCGGATGGCGCGCATGACCGAATAGAATTCGATATTTTCAGTGACCTTTGCCTTTTTGCGGATCCCGGCGGTGTCGATCAGGTTGAAGTCCAGACCAAAATACTGGTAATGGGTATGGATTGAATCGCGGGTAGTGCCTGGAATTGGCGTTACAATATTCCTGTCGATTCCCAGCAACATATTAACCAGCGATGATTTGCCGGCGTTGGGTCGGCCCACGATGGCGATTTTTGGCAGATCATCCAGCATGGCTGCGTTATTGCCCGCCTGGTTCGAATCCGGATTTTGCACCTCTTCTCCTGCTTCGTTAAGCGTTATTTCAGTCTCCTCCGGAAATTCACGAACCACCTCATCCATCAGGTCTCCGGTGCCGGTGCCGCTGGTGGAGGCAATTGCAAAAAATTCGCCCAATCCCAGTTTATGGAATTCATGAACATCGTTGATCATTTTGTAACTGTCAACCTTGTTGACCACGAGGATGACCCGCTTCTTCGTCCGGCGCATCATCTGGGCCACATCCTCGTCCATTGCGGTAAGTCCCTCCTTGGCATCCACCATGAAAAGGATCACATCCGATTCATCGATGGCCAGCCTGACCTGTTTTTTGATCTCTGCTTCAAAAACGTCGCCCGACTGGTCAACATACCCTCCGGTATCGATCACCGAATACATCTTCCCGTTCCAATCCCCGTGGCCGTAATGACGGTCGCGTGTAACCCCGCTTGTCGGATCAACAATGGCATCGCGGCCACCACACAAACGGTTAAATAATGTGGACTTTCCAACATTCGGGCGACCTACGATTGCAATAATGTTTGTCATACTCTTATTTCTAATGTGCTAATTTGCTGATGTGCTGATGTGCTGATGTGCTGATGTGCTGATGTGCTGATGTGTTGATGTGCTGATGTGCTGATGTGCTGATGTGCTGATGTGTTGATGTGATGTTGTGATGATGTGATGTTGTGATGATGTGATGATGTGCTGATGTGCTGATGTGCTGATGTGCTGATTTGAGGATGGATTGGTTTGTAAATTATTGATTTCATTCTCTTTATAATTAATTATACGCCGGGAATCTGCAACTTGTTCCAATAAATAACCGGGATTATGTTCCCGGGATATATTTTT
>CAIYQH010000128.1 GCA_903928285.1 uncultured Bacteroidales bacterium | reverse complement strand
ATGAAAAAAAATAGATAAAATGAATACCACGGAAGTAAAAGGGAACTGGAATGAACAGAAAGGCAAACTCAAACAAAAATTTGCAACCTTAACCGATAATGACCTGATGTTTGACTCAGGCAAAAAGGAAGAAATGCTGGGCCGGTTGCAGATAAAACTTGGCAAAACCAGGGAGGAACTGCATAAGATAATTTCATCACTATAATCCTGAAACTTATTTTTCAACTTCATCCTTAAGCCGGCAGGTCATAGTGATTGGTCAGGGTTTGTTTTTTTCCTGCCGGCCTTCGGGTGTTTTTCCTGCCATCGCAACTTCCATTACGAACAACTTTATGAATACTAACAACCCAATGAATGGAACTCAACGAACTCGAAAAGTCGAAAGCGCACATCACGGTTGAAATCATCGAATATGTTCCGAATTCGGTGGTCATCAAAACGATTCTGAAAAAATCGACAGGCAACATCAGTGTCATGTCGTTCGACAGTGGCGAAGGGTTAACTGAAAAAATCAGCCCCTTCGACACGTTTGCCCAGATCATCGAAGGAAAGGCGGAAATTGTGATTAAGGGGGAGTCGAATTTCCTGCAAACCGGACAGTCGATCGTGATTCCCGCGCATGAATCAAATTTTGTCAAACCTAACGGCCGCTTTAAAATGATCCTGACGGTGATCAAGAGCGGGTACGAATAACCCGGGGCAGGCAAGCGAATACAGTGGTGATGATCATGGTTCAGGAGATAATTCTGCCTTGATTTTTTGGTGTGTCAGGGTGTGAAAGAAATTCCGCTTCGGAAACCGGCTGTCAGGCCCATAAACCCTTCTTCGGTTGATCCGGTCTCATTCTGTTGTTTTGTTCTGAATTCAGGAATTGGCGGAAAAGAAATTTATAAAAGGAATAGGGGAAAACCTACGCAGATAAGGATGAAAATATTATCTTGCGGGCGAAAAACAACTTATACCCGAACTATGGAATTCACCGCTGCACAGATAGCCGGGATGATCAACGGGACCGTGGAGGGCAACCCCGGGGCGACCATCTCGAAATTGTCAAAAATAGAGGAGGGTGTGCCGGGTTCCCTGTCGTTCCTGGCCAATCCGCTTTATACCCAGTATATTTACAACACGCAGGCATCGATCGTCATCGTAAACAACACCTTTGTAGCCGATCATCCCGTGGCAACCACCCTGATCAGGGTTGAAAGCGCCGACATCGCCTTTGCAAAACTGCTCGAGGTTTATAATAAAATCAAGTATGACAAGCGGGGTATCTCTCCCCGCAGTTCGGTCTCTCCCTCGGCCAGCTTGGGTGAAAACTGCTATATCGGCGATTTTGCCGTCATCGGTGACAATGTCGTGATCGGAAGAAATGTAAAGATTTATCCCCATGTCTTTATCGACGATAACTGCAACATCGGCGACAATACGATGCTTTTTTCAGGTGTGAAGATCTATACCGATAACATCATCGGGAAGAATTGTATTATTCATGCAGGGACCGTAATCGGCAGCGACGGTTTCAGGTTCAACCAGCAGGATGGCCTGAATGTAAAAGTACCCCAGATCGGCAATGTGGTCATCGAGGATGATGTGGAGATGGGCGCCAACTGCACCATTGACCGTGCCACCTTTGGTTCGACGATCATCCGCAAAGGGGTGAAGTTTGATAACATGATTCACATCGCTCACAATGTGGAGGTGGGTGAAAATACCGTCATCGCTGCCGGAACCGGAATCGCCGGCTCTGTAAAGGTGGGAAAGAACTGCATGATCAGCGGGCACGTCTCAATGACCAACCACATTACCATCGCCGATGGCACCATGCTTGGCGGGGGCACCGGCGTTTCACGAAGCCTGACCAAACCAGGGCAGGCTTACCTGGGCGTGCCGGCCCTGGAGGTGTCAAAGTTCAGAAGATCCATCGCCCTGTTCAGGAACCTGCCCGAACTGGCTGGACGGATCACGAAACTGGAAAAGGAGTCGCAGAAGAGGTAGGGGATAGTGTTGCGGACCGCATGCCAAATTATACCATTGAAATGAAAAATGCAATCGTTGTTGTTTTTTTGCTTGTCTCAGGATTCCTTGGGGCCCAGGTACCCTTTGAAGGAAACAATCTGAACAAGATTGCAGACATGGAGCGTGACGCCCATATTTCGAAAATGCAAAGAACAAGGGTTGAAAGCGCTTCCGGTTATGACGTGCGCTGGTACCGGTGCTGCTGGAATATCGATCCGGCCGTGAAACAGGTCTCAGGGAATGTCACAACACTTTTTAAAGTGGTTGCCCAGCCGCTCGACTCGCTTGTACTCGATCTGAACCAGGCGCTGCGGGTCGATTCGGTATATTACCACAACCAGGTTGTTAACTGGAATCATTCTTCCGACCTGCTGTCTGTGAAATTCCCATCCGCTATTGCCGTGCATGTGGTCGACTCGGTCACGGTGTTTTACCACGGGGTGCCGCCTGACAATGGTTTTGGATCGTTCGTCCAGAGCACCCATAACGGTGCCCCTGTCATCTGGACCCTTTCCGAACCCTATGGCGCAAGCGACTGGTGGCCCTGCAAAAACAGCCTCACCGACAAAGCCGATTCGATCGACATCTTCATCAGGACCTCCCCGGCCTACAAATCGGCCAGCAATGGCACCCTCGTATCCGCAACACCGGTGGGCAATGATGTCGTTTACCATTGGAAACACAGGTATCCCATCGCCACCTACCTCGTTTGTCTGGCTGTGACCAACTATTCGCGGTATACCCACCTGGTTCCCTTCGGCTCCGACACGCTGAAGGTGATCAATTATGTCTATCCCGAAGATTCTGCTGCAGCCTTTGCCCAGACGGCCGCCGTGGTTCCCATGATCCAGCTCTATGACACCCTGTTCGGCATCTATCCTTTTCAGAATGAAAAATACGGTCATGCAGAATTTGGATGGGGGGGAGGCATGGAACATCAGACCATGACCTTCGTGGTATCATTCGGCTATGAACTGATTGCCCATGAGCTTGGCCACCAGTGGTTTGGCGATAAGGTAACCTGCGGAAGCTGGAGCGATATCTGGCTCAACGAGGGATTTGCCACCTACCTGTCGGGGCTTTGTTATGAACACCTGTCACCCACATGGTGGAAACGGTTCAGGCAGGTGCGGGTGCAAAGTGTTATTGCACAGCCTGGCGGATCGGTATTCTGTACCGACACCACCAGCGTTGGCCGTATCTTCGACAGCCGCCTCTCCTATGCCAAGGGTGCGCTGATCCTCCACCAGCTCAGGTGGATCATGGGCGACGCGCTCTTTTACGCCGCCCTGAGAAGTTACCTGGCAGATGCCGCGCTTGCTTACGGCTTTGCGCGCACGGCCGATCTGAAGTCGCATCTTGAAGCTGCTTACGGTCACGACCTGACCTGGTATTTCAACGATTGGTTCACGGGCGAAGGTTATCCATCGTACCATATCGACTGGGCACAATCAGGAAATGCGGTAACCTATACGGTCAACCAAACGCAGTCGCATCCTTCGGTAACCTTTTTCCCGATGTCTATCCCTGTACAGTTCAAAAATGCATCGCACGATACCATTATCAGGGTTTTCAACAGTTTTTCGGGACAAACCTTCACCGCCACCATCCCCTTTCCCGTCGATTCGGTCATCTTCGATCCCGACTACCAGCTTATCTCAGGGAATAACACAGTGGGCGCTGTTGCCGAACATGAATGGCACCGTAATTTGCAGATATATCCAAACCCGGCAGGG
This sequence comes from uncultured Bacteroidales bacterium, assembly GCA_903928285.1. Taxonomy (GTDB): domain Bacteria; phylum Bacteroidota; class Bacteroidia; order Bacteroidales; family FEN-979; genus CAIVAT01. Next base: position 20,560 of record CAIYQH010000128.1, on the reverse strand, counting down.
AGTACCATAACCATCTCCTTTGAAGAGGCTAAAGCAGGAATAGCGTTCAGCATCTTCAGTTCCGACGGGAAAAGGGTTAAAACCGGGAATCTCAGCGGAAAAGAAAATAAGGTCAATATCAGGGAGTTGCCGGATGGAATTTATTCGATACTCCTCTTTTTTGAAAAACAATCGACCTCCCGGATCTTTATCAAAAGACATTGACCTGTATTACCAGAAGGGGGGGCGAGACCCTGTCTGCGCGGGTTCTTATTCTTCAAATAGTTATTCACTAGGTCATATTCTGGCGGAGGTAATGTTTACTTTTGTCTCAATTCACAATCCTGTCAATGAGATCCATTTCCAAATCAGGTTTTATCCGGGGCATGAAATGCCCGAAATCGTTATACCTCTATTATAACAAGCCCGAAGAACGGGATGAACCTGATGAGAGCAGGCAAAACCTCTACAACAGCGGGCACGATGTCGGACGCCTGGCGCAGCAGCTTTTTCCGGGAGGGATCGACGCCAGCAGCGGGGAACCTGCAAATTACCCCGAGAATATTGCCTATACGGCCGAACTGATCCGCGATGGCTTCCCGGTGATCTATGAGGCTGCCTTTGGCGATGGAGAAACGATGTGTTACCTCGATATCCTGGTAAAAGAGGGTGATCAGTGGCAGGGTTATGAGGTGAAGGCAGCCACGCGTATCAAGGAGTACCATCTCCAGGATGCCTCGTTCCAGTACTTTGTTATTTCAAGGTCAGGCCTGGTGCTGAAGGGTTTTTCAATGGTACACCTGAATAATAAGTATATCCGTCATGGGGAGGTGGAGCTTGCCTCCCTGTTCGATATTGTTTCAGTTACCCGCAACATCCTAAGGAGACAGAAGGAGGTTGCCGAAAACTTGGCATCCCTTCAGCAGATACTGGCAACTGGAACGGTCCCCGGCATAACCATGGGGCTCCAGTGTTACCGGTCGTATCCGTGCGACTTTATTGAATTCTGCCTGAAAGACAAGATCCCTGCTGAACAACCTGTCGACCCCTTTCCGGCTAACCGGAACCAGGATGAACTGGATGCCTTCAGGCATAAACTGGAATACCCGTTATATTTCATGGATTTCGAGACCTTTATGCCTGCCGTGCCTTTGTACGAAAATACCCGGCCCTACCAGAAGCTCCCCTTCCAGTATTCCCTACATGTGCTCGACACCCCCGATGGTACCCTTCGCCATTATGAATTCCTGAGTACCCCTCCCGAGGATCCGCGAAGGGAATTTATCGTTTCACTCCTTGGCCGGCTGGGCAATAGTGGCAGCATCCTGGTCTGGAACCAGAGTTTTGAAAAGACCATTCTCCGGGAGCTTGGCAGGGATTTCCCTGAATATCAGTCCGGAATTTTCCCCCTCTTCGCGAGGGTGGCCGACCTGATGGTACCCTTTCGCAGGAAACATCTCTACACGACGGAGATGAACGGAAGCCATTCACTCAAAGCAGTACTGCCGGCCATCGTACCGGAACTTTCCTATGCCAGCCTTGGCATCAGCGACGGGGGCGCGGCCTGCATGGCCTACGAGGCGCTCTTCACCGAATCCGATCCGGAAATCCTGGGTATCATCAGGCAGGATCTTCTTGATTACTGCAAACTGGACACCCTCAGCATGGTGCGAATACTTGAAAAAATCTGATTTTATGAAAATATTGCACACCTCCGACTGGCATCTTGGAAAACGGCTGGAAGGCTTCTCGCGACTGGAGGAGCAAGAGGCCGTACTGAACGAAATCTGTGAAATTGCCGAACGGGAAGAGGTTCATGCCGTCGTTGTTGCCGGCGACCTGTTCGACACCTTTAACCCACCGGCGGAGGCTGTTGAATTGTTGTACCGTGCTCTTAAAAGACTGGCCTGCAACGGGCGCCGCGCGGTGATCGCCATCGCGGGTAATCATGATTCGCCCGAACGGATCGATGCTCCCGACCCGCTGGCGAGGGAATGCGGCATTATCTTTGCAGGCAGTCCCAATGCATCATTGAGACCCTTCTCCCTTGAATCGGGATTGGCATTGACAAGAAGTGACGAGGGTTTTATAGAATTGCAGATTCCGGGCTCTGAGTGTCCGCTCCGGTTGTTGCTTACCCCGTATGCCAATGAACTCAGGCTGAAGACCTGCCTGGGAGTAACCGATACCGGGGATGAACTCCGGAAGGTATTAGGCAGCCGCTGGCACGATCTCGCCGGAAAATATTGCGACACGGGCGGGGTTAATCTCCTGGTGGCCCACCTGCTTTTTGCCCTTGATGCCGCATCGCTCCCAGAAGAGCCGGAGGAGGAGCGGCGTATTAATTACGTCGGTGGCGCACCTGCCATCTTTACAAGTGATCTTCCAAACGGAATCGGTTATGTTGCCCTCGGACACCTTCACCGCCGTCAGTTGGTCACGTCGCAACCCTGCCCGGTCGTCTATCCGGGGAGCCCGCTTGCCTACAGCTTCAGCGAAGCGGACCAGGATAAATTTGTAGTCATTGTTGAAGCCAATGCCGCACAACCGGTCGCTACCCGGAATATCCTGCTGAAACAGGGCCGCCGGCTCGTGAGGGTGAGGTTCAGTGATGTTGGCGAAGCGGTGGAATGGCTCACTGCAAACCAGGATCTGTTTGTGGAACTTACCATTGTTTCTGAACAATACCTGGCTGCCGTTGACAGAAAAAGACTGCTCGATGCCCATCCCGCGATTGTCGCCATCATTCCCGAATCGCGTGCAACGGAGGGGGAGGGTATTGAAAGCGCCCTTGTGATCGACCTTACCAAAGGGATGGAAGAGCTCTTCATCGATTTCTTCAGATATAAGAAGGGACAGGAACCAGGCCGACAGATCATGGAAATTTTCAGGGAGGTAATCGCAGAGGAGGGGCAGTCATGATACCATTAAAATTAACGATTGAGGGGCTTTATTCCTACAGAACCAGTCAAACCATCGAGTTCAGCAACCTCACCAGGTCAGGTCTATTTGGGATTTTTGGCGGTGTGGGAAGCGGGAAATCTTCGATTCTGGAGGCAATTTCATTTGCCCTGTACGGCGAATCCGAGCGGCTGAATTCGCGCGACAAGCGCAGTTATAACATGATGAACCTGAAATCGGCAAAACTGCTGATCGATTTCGAGTTCAAATCGCATGATGACACCCGCTACCGCTTTATGGTCACCGGGAACAGGAACAAAAAGCGGTTTGAGGAGGTGGGAACCTTCGATCGGCGGGCGTTCCGGTTTGTGAAGGATGACTGGTTTCCCATCTCAACCGACGACATTGAGACCATCACCGGGTTGAATTACCAGAATTTCCGGCGAACCATCATCATCCCCCAGGGCAAATTCCAGGAGTTCCTGCAGTTAAATTCATCCGACAGGACCACCATGCTGAAGGAGCTGTTCAACCTTTCCAGGTATGAACTTTCCGATAAAATCGGCAGGATGGAGGCAAGGAATGATACCGCCATCCAGTTGCTGACCGGTGAAATGCAGGGGGTGGGGGAGATCAGCCAGGAAACCATCGGCGGATTTGAGAACAACAGAACGCTGATGCTCGAAGAAAAGCTCAGGGTCACAACGGATCTCGGCCGGCAGGAACAGCATGATCAGGAACTGGAAATTCTGAAAAAGCTTACAGCCGACCTTGCTAAGAGGAGAAACCTGCAGGCTGACCTGGCGAAGTCAAAGGACACCATGCTGGATCTGGAGAACAGGCTCGCTGAGTTTGAACGCTGTTCAAAGGTGTTCAGTAGCGATGTAAACCAGCTTGCCGTATCAGAACTTAAATTTAAAAACACAGAAGAGGAACTGGCTAAAGAGAAGGGGCTCCTGGACGGCTTTCAGGATGATGCGGCGCAATTCCAAAAAAAGCATGATGAACTGAAGGCAAAATTCGATACCAGGGAACTGCTGCTCCGGGAATCGGATGAGTGGGCAAAACTCTCGGAAATCAAGGAAAACAGGGTCCTGCAGACTACCCTGGTTCTCAGGGAGAATAGCTGCCGTTCAGCATTGGATGAGGATCAGAAGCGAATAAAGACTGCCAGGGATATCCAGTCGGGGAAAATTCTTGAACTGGCTTCATTGAAGGAAAAACTTCCCGATTACAAGATTCTTGCCGTTATTCAGGGCTGGTTTGCCGAAACACACAGGTTGGAACGATCCGTGGCCGAAAATCACAGGAAAACTACCGATCTGAAGGCTGCGCTGGTTACGTTGAAAAATCAGGCAATTGCTGAAATTACCCGCACATCCCTTTTTAACAAAGTTACGGAACAGGACGATCCTGCTGATTTTACCGATCAGGCGGAGCTTCTGGCTGCCTCCTGTGAAAGCAGCATCAGGGAATGGGATGAGCGGATTTCAGCGTTGGAGATCAGGAAAAAACTGGAGGATTATGCTGCCTCACTTCATGAGGGAAAACCATGCCCGTTATGCGGTTCCGAAGATCATCCCCAAATACTCAACCCTACCGACGTTACCGCCGACCTGGATATGGTCAGGAGCGGCAGGAAAAACGATGCCGGTTTGTTGAAAAAATGCAACGACCTTGTAAAATTCCTGTCGCCAAATCTTACCCGGCAGGAATCGGTGAAACTGCAGTTACGCGACCTGGCCGAAGCGCTTGAGGAGTTGCAGCAGGAAAAATTGCGGCATCAGGCAACTTTTACATGGGATGGCTTTGACAAGGACCGTGAAGAGGAGGTGGTTGCCAAGATATCCTATTTTGAGCAGGTTTCTGCGCAAATCACCACGACTGAGCAGCAGGTGAAAATAATGGCCGGTGAAATCGAAAGGTATGTCGTTAAAGTTGAGAAGCAGCAGCAGGAGCTGAACCATATCATGCAGGAGACGACTGCTGCAGCTACCAAAATCCAGTTGCTGGCCGGGCAGATCACCCTGATCAAACCCGGTGCAGAGGGAGAACTCACATCAACTCAGCTCCTTGAAAAATCGAAAGAGGCCCTCCGGCAGCATTCTGAGATCATACGCAAATTCACCCAGGCCGGGAATGAGTTGAACCAGCTCAATGGGTCAATTTCAGAGCTTACAGGCAGGAATGGCGAGAAGGAGAAAAACCTGCTTGAACTTCAGGCCCACATAGCTGATCTCAGGTTTGCAATCGAAAAAAAATTAAAGGAAAACGGCAACCGGAGCCTTTCGCAGGTAATGGTTGTCCTTCAGAGCGACATGAAGGTGGAACCGGCAAGGAGAAGGCTTGAGGAATATCGCCTGGAGGTGACTGCCAATAACAAATTCCTGGAGGAGTTGGAAACGCAGATAGCCGACCGCAGCTATGATGAAGAGGCACACCGTTTAATCAGGGAGGAGACCGGCGGGTTGAAACTCAGGCTCGATACCCTGAATCTGGACCTGGGGGGACTGGAATCCACCATCACTGCCCTGAAGGAAAAAGCGTTGAAATATGCAGTTTTGAAAAAGGAGCTGGACATAGTGACGATCAGAGGGAAGGATATCACCGATTTGAAAAATCTTTTCCGCGGCAGCGGTTTTGTCAATTATGTCTCTACCGTTTATCTAGACAACCTGTGTAAAGCAGCCAACGAGAGGTTTGGTAAGCTGACACGCCAGAAACTGGGTCTCGAGCTTGCCGAGGACAACAGTTTCCAGGTACGTGATTATATGAATGAGGGTCATTTGCGCAATGTAAAGACATTATCGGGAGGGCAGACCTTCCAGGCCTCGCTTTCGCTGGCGCTCTCTCTGGCCGACAGTATTCACAAGCTGGCCGGCTCTTCCGAAAACTTTTTCTTCCTGGATGAGGGATTTGGCACCCTCGACAAGGAGACGCTTGAAGTGGCCTTCGAAACCCTGAAATCGCTCTCAAAGGAAAACCGGATCGTGGGCCTCATTTCACATGTGGAGGAGATGCAGACAGAAATCGAGACCTACCTGAAGGTTACCAACGATGAGAACCTTGGCAGTGTCGTGAAGGGGAGCTGGGAAGGCTGACCCGGTGACTGCCCGACCTAACGTAACAATAATACCGATCCGATTGTCTTGTTGTTCCCGGTCCCGGTTTCCGATCCTGTCCAGGGTGATTCGTCAATGAACAGGGCTTCGATTTTCCACATGTAATTTCCCTGCGGCATCGGCTGGCCGTTATAGGTACCATCCCAACCTTCAACAGGTGCCCCCTTTTCGTCAATCTTCGTTGATTCCCACATCAGGTGCCCGCCCAAATCAAATACCATAACATGATATTCCTTCAGGTTGACCCCGACGGGCTGAAACAATTTCACAGTCAGTTTTTCATATGAAGGAGAAAAAGCATTCGGCACATAAAGTCCTTTGAAAAACAGGTTGTATTCGTAATAGGTTGTATCGGCACAGTCGAACTGGTTCATGGAGATCAGCCTGATGATGTATTTCCCGTCATCAGTAAATACTGCCACAGGGTTTTTCTCGGTTGAGATGGCGCCATTTCCGAAATTCCACAAACAGCTGTCGGCTCCCGTCGATAGATTATCAATCCTGATGGTTCCCTGTCTGCCACTGAAATTGTCATTGATTCTGAACGAACTTACAGGCCTGACATTGGTCCGTACGACCGAATCAATCGTATCCATGCATCCAAAACGGTCTTTGATGATCATCCTGATGGAGAATTGTCCCGCCAGGTCATACTTATGTTCAGGATTTTGTTCCCGGGAGGAATCTGCATCAGATGCCGGATCGCCGAAAAACCACCGCCATGCCGAAAGGGTCGTGTCGGCCTGGATGGAATGATCAAAGAAAAAGGTTGGCGTACCCTGGCATGCAGCCGAATTCGTATACCTGGCAGTCGGTAGTCCATAAACACGGACAGACTTTTTAAGAGAATCTTTACAGCCATACTTATTCATAACAACAAGGGTCACCGGGTATGTGCCGGCGGTATCGAACATGTGACCGGGGTTTTGCAGGTGTGAGGTATCACCGGGTTTCGGGCTAAAAGTCCAGTCCCACCTGATATTCTTTTCTCCCCATGTTTTTGAGGTATCTCTGAAAACGGCATTTTCATGCAAACAGGACGGGACATTTGAAAAGAGAGGCAGCGGTGTCGAGTGAATCGTTACGGTTGCTGAACTTTGATCGGTAATTGTTTTTACGCCTGCCTGGGTCTGCACTTCGAGTTTCACCTGAAAGTGACCGCTGTCGGCAAAAGTATGGTAAATCGGCGAGCCATGAGTGAAGTAAGTTGTATCCGGTGTTCCATCCCCCCACATCCAGCGCCATTTTTTGATAAGCGTATAGGGCCATGAATTGTCGTAAAATGCAATTCTGTAACGTGCACACAGAGTATCCTTAACGATATAAACTGCCTTGATACAACCTAGATGGCTAACGTTGCGCATGATGCTGTCGGTACAACCTTTCTGGTTGGAAATTACCAGGGTTACCGGGTAGATTCCTGCCGTGTCGAACCGGTGTATCGTGTTGCCGGGTCCCGGTGCGGGAATCGTCTGGGGCGGTTTCCCGTCCCCCCATTTCCATGTCCAGTTTACAACGCTGCCGGAACCGTAATTCTGCGTTGAATCCCTGAATTGAACCGTACTGTCGCAGTGAACCGACGTATAGCTGAATAACGGCCTGGGCGGGGCATAAACCAGGACAGACCGGTAAACACTGTCCAGGCAATTGTCTGAATTGTATGAGAGCATTTTCACAGGATAGGTTCCTGCTCCCGAGAAAATGTGCTCCGGGTGGTATTGCGACGACGTGTTGTTTATTCCTGATGCAGGATCCCTGAAGTTCCACGATACGTAATACAGAGAATCTCCAGCTGCCTGGTTTTCGGGATGAAAATGGGTTTTATAACCCAGGCAGACCGTATCAAAGGTAAAGTTGAACCGGAACCCGGGTTTGATATGGACACTGTCGGCCACGGTATCCTTGCAGCCGTATTTATCGGTAACAACCAGTGAAACAAGGTAGGTGGTATCCGTAACGGGAAAGGTGAAGGAGGGAGCCGGGATATTCGAAGTATACCCGGGAATGAAAGTCCACTCGCGTTGAATGATTCCGGAACCATTGGAGGTTGACTGATCCTGGAAATCAACTTTCCCCTTTGGACAAAAGAACGGAATATAGGTATAGGCGGCTGCTGGCGCGGGGTGGGAAATTACCGGGATTGTCAGCGAATCAGAACAGTTCGACGAGGTTGTTACCCGTAAGGAAACCTGGAAGGTACCTGCGCTGGTGTATACATGGACCGGGTTCTGAATGTTAACGGCAGGCGTTCCATCCCCGAAATTCCAACGCCACCCCTGAATGGTGTTGTTGTTTACAGTTGACAGATCGGTAAATTGTGTTCCGGCGTTGACGCAGGCGGCTCCGTACTGGAACATGGCCTGCGGGCTGGGATTCACCATCGCGTACAGGGAAGTATCCCTTACGCATTGATCAGAGTTGGTTACCTGGAGCGTGACGGAATAGATACCGGACAAATTGTACGTATGGGTGGGATTCTGAATCGTCGAATGATTATTGGAGCCACTGGCGGGATCGCCGAAATGCCAGTCCCAGGCAATAATCGTCCCTGCCGTGGTTGTTGAAAGATCGGTAAACTGGGCCGGGACATTCGTACAGGTCGTATCAGCCGAGAACATGGCCACAGGTGCCGGTTTTACCGTGACTACCCTGGGAGGAACAAGGCTGTCGAAGCACCCGTCGGCGTTGGTTACCCTGAATTTTACGGTAAATGGGCCGCCTGCCGTAAAAGCATGCGTTGGATTCTGGACGCTTGAGGTGTTGTTGGCACCCGAGGCAGGATCTCCGAAATCCCAGTTCCAGTTTGTAAGTGCGGCGCCACCGTTCGGTTGTGACTGGTCGGTGAACTGAACCAGTGCCAGGGCACACGGCGTGGGCCCGGTGGTGAAATTAGCAAGCGGGTTGAAACCGATTTGTACAGGGTTGGTCCTTTGGTCAGTGCAATTGGCCGAGGTATTGATGGTTAGGCTGACATTGTACGTGCCTCCCCCCGGGAATTTATGCCTGATATCAGGATTCGCAGGAAAAATAATGGGGGGCACAACAGTTCCATCGTCAAAATCCCATACCCAGGAGGATATATTGCCGTTGCCGGGAACTGAAAGATCATGGAATTGTAGCGAGTCGGACGAACAATTGCCAGCAACAAAACTGAATGCTGAGAAAGGTTTTTCCAGCGTCATCACCTGATGTACGGTATCCTTGATACAACCCAGGGAATTGGCAATGGTCAGCGTTACGGTATAGGTATTGGCCAATGCATACTGATGGGTTGGATTGGCGGCAGTGGAGGTGTGTCCGTCGCCGAAATCCCAAAGGTAACTGACTACGGTCGTTCCGGTGGATGAAATTGACTTGTCAGTAAAGGTTGTTAGGCTGCCGGCACAGACAGTGTCAGCAGTGAAGTCGGCAACCGGCCGTTCGTTGACGGCAAGGAACTTGTCAACCGTATCTTTACATTGATTGGAGTTTTCGATGATCAGTTTTATATCATATGCGGGATGCGGGGGGCTGGCCTGGGAAAACTGGTGGGTCGGATTCTGCAGGTTGGACTGGTTTGTTAATGAAGACGGATCGCCAAAGTTCCATATCCAGCTCTGAATGATGCCGCCGCCATTGGCTTGAGAGAGATCGGTAAACAGAACAGGCTGGTTGTCGCACATAATACTTGAATAGGTAAAGTCGACGATGGGAGCAGGGACACTCGATACCGCTTTTGTGATTACGCCAATGCAGCTGTCGAACGTGGTTACGGTAAGCGACACCAGGTGGGAAGTGGCATTCCCGGCAAATGTGTGTGTGATGTCAGCGTTTGCGGGCCATGTAATTAAAGGTATGATTGAGCCGTCGCCAAAATCCCATTGCCAGGTTTGAATTCCGGAGGAGTAACCGGATGGTACCGTAGATGAGTTGTAGTAATGAACAGGATTTCCTACACAACTCGGGGATGAATAATGGAAATCAGCGACCGGTTTAGGATTAACCTGTATCAGTTTGGTGACGGAACGGAAACAACCGTTGGAATTGGTAATGGTCAGCGTAACCCCATAACTTCCGTAAGACTGATAAGTATGCTGGGGTGACTGGGACGGTGATGTTCCTCCATCACCGAAATCCCATGAGAACGAGATAACCGAAATGGCATTGGGGGTGGAGGCATCCGTAAAGAGGGTCGGGCTCCCTTCACATCCTCCGGTAACTGTGAAATCAGCAACAGGATCCTGGTTTACATGGATTGTCCTGACCAGTGTGTCACGGCAGCCGTTTATATTTATAACGATCAACCTGACGTGATAGTCGCCAAAAGTGGAAAATTGGTGGTCAGGGTTTTGACTTAGGCTGTTGTTATTGGCTCCGCTTACAGGATCATCAAAGTCCCAGTTCCACTCGGTAATGTCCGACCCGCCGTTGTTCAGGGAGAGGTCGCTGAAATGCACGGACTGGGATTCACAGGTAATTATCCCATAGTTGAAATTGGCAGTTGGTGAGATCTCACTGATCACAATCTTTTGGATGGAATCCATGCAACCATTCGTGGTGATGGCCTTTAAGGTGACCAAGTGTGAAGGGGCATTCCCCGCAAAAGTATGCGTGATCCCGGGGTTTGCAGGAAAGGCGATGGTCACGGGGCCGGAACCATCGCCGAAATCCCAGATCCATCCGCTGATTGTGGAAGAAACCCCGGGAGGAAGGGAGGAGAGATCGGTAAATGTAACTGGGGCGTTCGAACAGGTCAGCGGAGAGAATGAAAAATTGGCCAGTGGTTTTGGGAATACCGTGATGACTTTTGTTATAGATTGGATACAGCCAAGGGAATTAATAACAGTATGGGTCACGCTGAACGAACCGTAATTGTTATATAGATGCTGCGGGTTTTGCAGCGCCGAGCTCCCGCCGTCACCAAAATTCCAATTGTAAGAGACCATTGAAGCCGAATTGGGAACGGACTGGTCAGTAAAGTTAACCGGCATTCCCTGGCAAGGTAAAGAAACCGTGAAATCGGCAATTGGGGGAGGATTGATCGTAAGCGGTATGGTTTTGATGTCATTGCATCCATTCGTCAATCCTACGGTCAGCGTGACAGAGAATGGGCCAGGGCCGGTGAAGGTATGGCCCGGATTTTGGAGGCTGGAATAATTGGCTGTCCCTGATAACGGGTCACCGAAATTCCAGCTCCAGGTTTGAATATTGCCTCCTCCGTTGGTCAGGGATAAATCGGTGAAGCTGACAACCTGCCCGGCGCAGGTTGTGGCCGAATAGCTGAAATTGGCTGTAGGTGCGGGCAGGCTGTTGACTGTTTTTGAAATTGAATCCGTACAGTTATCGGTTGTTGTAACGATAAGCTTAACCACATGGGATGTTGCCGTACCGTTAAAGGTATAGGTTATGGTCGGGGAATTGGGGAAATTTATGGTAACCCGTGGCGATCCATCGCCAAAGTCCCAAACCCATTGATTAATGTATCCCGTAAAACCGGAAGGAATACTCGACAAATCATTGAATGTTACGGGTCCTCCTACACATCCCGCAGCCGAATAGGTGTAGTTAACCTGCGGCGTTGGATAAACTGTAACCTGTTTGGTGACGGTTTGACTGCAACCGTTCGAATTGACAATTGTGAGCGTCGCATTGTAATTCCCGTAGGTTGAATAGGTATGCTGGGGAGATGGCAGTGTGGATGTGCCACCGTCGCCGAAAATCCAGTGATGGGAAGTGATTGCGGCGGCATTCGCAATTGAAGTATCGGTAAACTGGGTTGGTGAACCCATGCATGCGGGGAGTGCGATAAAATCGGCAACCGGTGGTATATTAATCGTTACCGGCTTTGTTACGGAATGGCTGCAGCCACTTGCATTGGTAACAGTGAGTTTTACATTGTACAGGCCGGTTGCGGTAAAGATATGCGAGGGTGATGAGGATAGGGAGACGTTATTTTGCCCGGAAAGCGGATCATCAAAATCCCACGACCATCCAACAATGACTGTTCCACCATTGGGTTGTGAAAGATCCTCGAAATCAACAGGCTGGTTTGCACAAACGGGTGTCGCGGACCGGACCTCAAATGCAGCAACCGGTGAAGGGATGAGATTGACGGTGTGCGTCACCGAGTCTCTGCATCCGAAATTGGAGGATGTTGTGAGTTTTACGGCAAAATATAAGGTCCCTGCAGGGAAATTGTGCGTGATAGAAGGTGAGGAGGGCATGAGAATAGTCGTGTCTGTTCCGTCACCCCAATCCCATCTCCACTTACTGATATATCCCGGAAATCCTGCAGGCATGTGCGACTGATCATGAAACTGAACCGGCAGGCTGTCGCAGGCATGTGAGTCAAAACTAAAGGCAGCTAAAGGTGCTGGCATAATATCCACAGTTTTTGAAATGCTGTTGGCACATCCATGGATATCGGTTACAGTCAGCGTTGCGGTGTAGGTACCTGCTGTTGGATAAAGGTGTGAAGCGCCCGAAGGATTGGACGAATGGCTGGACCCATCGCCAAAATCCCAGTCCCAGGTGCCAATGTTGGCCGGGGTCATCACAATAAGGTCGGCAACAAAAACGGTCTCCTGATTCCTGCACACATTATTGGTAAAGGTAAAACCAACAGGGACGGGAGGGAATACGGTAATGTCCTTCCTGATGAGATCATTGCAGTTAAAGTTGTTGTCGGTGACCTGCAGAGTAACATGATAAACCAATCCTGATCCGCTGAAGAGATGTGACGGGTTTTGCAGGCCTGAAGTATTACTGACTCCCGAAGCAGGATCGCCGAAATCCCATGCCCATTGGCTTATATTTCCGGTAGTTGCAACGGAAACGTCGGTGAAAAAAACCAGCTGATTGGCACATGCGGTTGAATCGGGGAAAAGGGTGTTGTTTGAATAGATAAACATGGCAACGGGCATCGGGACTGTGGTTACAAGGATGCTGTATGACAGGGTATAATTGTAGTTGTAGGTGACCGTTCGGGTAACAGCATAGGTGCCTGGGGCTGTATAATGATGGTTTGCAAAAACAGGGAAAACTGCCGGGGGAAGAAAGGTCTCCATAGTGCCATCACCGTAATCCCAAACTTCCCCGATGATATCCCCCCCGGGGATAAAGGGTATAAAATGGATAGTATCTGATACACAGATAACAGGAGAAAGTGTCGTGAAATAGGGGTTTTGAATTGCCTGGTTACCGGGGGCAACCAAACCAAACGAGGTTGAAAAACAAAGGATTAATATGGATACTGCAAAGGTAAAAAGATTGATCCTGAGTGTAATATGTTTCACTTCACCTCCGTTGGAAAACAGGGCTAAAATAGGAAAAAAGAGAATAAGAAGGAATGTGAATTAAAAGTCCTTCACACATCTGACAGGGAAGGCATTTGACCGCAGTGAATTATAGGTGGAGACGCTCTGGTTGTAAATGTTCAGTCCGCGTGCAACCACCCTGGGATTGATATCGGTTGTGGCCGTCCAATACATGGTGCCTTTGAGGGTACCGCCAGTGAAATCCCACTGGTTGTTCTGGTAGAAGAGGCCCAGCAGCACGGCATTAAAGCCTAATACAGGATTCGGATCCTTCAGGCTGCCGCCTGCTATACCATTGCCGGCGGCCACCTGCGAATCGATCATCAATTGCCATTCCTGCGACGTGGGCACATGCCATTCGGGGGGGCAAAGACCCTGGAGGTAATCTCCGCTGGCCGGAATACGGTACTGCATCAACTCATCCCATTGGTATAACCCGCCATAGGCGGTACAATTCACATCAACGGTGCTGCAATATTTCTCGGGAATGCAGTTATCGGTCTGGGGCTGGATATCCGGTGAAAGTTTACTGCCGTAATCAAGGTTCTCGATCATCCAGCAACGCCCGCCCATGAGGGCCGCATGATACACCTTGCTGTTCCTGGAGTCGGTGAAGGTATAGGAGCATGAAGGCAAAAAGCTGCCCTGTAGCACCGTCAGCGTGACCGGGAGTGAGAAATCCGAGCATGTGTGAATATCGGTATACTGGTAGGTTATCTGATGTGCTACGGGCATCAGCGCTGAGGGCGTCAGCAACCCTCCGGGTAATAAGGTGCCGTCGACAAAGTACTGCCCCCCGGGTGGCAGCCCACCCTTGAGATAAAATGGTCTGGCAGAGGTTGTGGTTTTGGTGTCATTGCAGGAGGTAAGCGAAACAACAGGAAGGGAATGCACATTGATGGTAAAGGCTGGGGAGGCAGGCCCGCTGCCACATCCGGTTTTATTCCCTTTAACAAATAAGCTGCCGCTGGAGGCGGTGAGGTCAAAGGCAAGGTCGGCGTTCGTTCCATTGTTGGTAATGGTAACTCCGGTTGCCGGGGTGTACCACCACGTGTAACTGTCTGAATTTGTTATGGCGGCCACGGTATAGTTCCTGCTCCAGGTGTTGCAGACATCGGAAGGACCGCTGATCGGACCTGCTGCCAGCGGGAAGGTGATGAGTGTGACGGGGAAAGCTGGAGCCTGGGCAGGACAATTCACTCCGCCGCTAATGGCAATGGTTTCGGTTACGTTGATCGAAACAGGATTGTTATTTCCCCAGGTCACGGTAATACTGGCTCCTGTTCCCGTGGCAGGAATCCCGCCTGTGACGGTCCATGCATAGCTATGGCCGTTCTGGGCGCTGCCCACAGTATAGGTTTCGGCGCTTAACCCGCAGGGATTATGATTCCCGGAAATAACAGGAGCCGGGTTTGGATTGATGGTCACGTTGTAGGGCTGGGTAGTGGCTGCACAGTTGGTTCCAAGCGACTGGTCAATCTCCTGTACCTGCACAGTCCCCGCAGGACCGGCGCCCCAGCTGACGGTGATAGCGCTGGTGTGATTCCCCGTGAACCCCGATGTCCCTGTAACGGTCCAGAGGTAGTCGTGGCTGGCGGTGCTGGGAGTACTGTAAACGGAACCACCGGAATTGGCGCAAACAGATGGTGGCCCGGTAATAACAGGTGTTGGCAGAGAATTGATATGGATCCGGTACACCTTTTTATCCCCCGGACACGCGTTGGCAGCCTGGAGCAATGGAGTGATGCTGTCATCCACAAACTGCGGAACACCGGTATTGTTGATGATGGTTTGTACCGGAATAGTAAGTGAACCTGTTGCCGAAGCTGTATATCCGGAAAGAAGCGGACTCGAAGGATAAGCTGTCCAGGTAAAGTTGACAACGGAAGGGGGACCCGGTAAAGGTACGAGGTTTACCAGGGTTGACGGGGAGCCGGAACATACCGACTGGCTCAGCACACTGTTGCCCAGGGTTGGTTTGGGCAGCACCACAACTTTGTATATCGTGCCATTGCTGACGCAGGTATTGTTATGTGTATGGATCAGGTATTGGACGGTATCGGGTAGCAGCCCCGTATTGAAAAGCGTGTCGTTCAGGAAAACAGATGGAACAAGGTTGCTTTTATATCCCGTGGTAGTGGCAGGATACTGGGGTGTGGCCGTCCATGTGCACCCGGCGCCTGTAACGCTGGATGTCAAAGAAAGGTTGATAGGACCGCCACTGCAGATGGTTTTTATCAGCGGAGTGTTTGTCAGCAAGGCCAGCGTATCGATCGTGATGCTCTTGACGATCGTATCCGTGCATCCTTCGGTGGAATGGGCAACCAGGGTGACATTGAAGGTTCCCGGGTTGGGAAAGATATGGGTGGTGTTCGGCAGGGAGGTGGATGTGGCGGTCGTGCCATCTCCCCAGTACCAGTCCCTGCTTATCACATGGTTCTGGTTCACGGTGGATACATCGTGGAACTGGCTGATGTATCCGGGACAATTGGGAGTATAGGTAAAGTTGGCATTCACCACGGTGTAGGTAAGGGTTATCGTGAGCGTTACCGAACAGCTGTTAAAGGCTGTGAGGGTGCAACTGTAGGTTTCTCCTGTTAGCGGGTGTGGCACCGTGATCGATTCGGTAGTGTCGCCGTTACTCCACATATAATGTGCAAATCCTGGCGGGGCCGTCAGGGTTGCGGAGGTGTCGCCCTGGCACATGGCCGTCTGGAGGATCAGCGAGCTGCAGTAGGCTGAAACAAAAGCATATCCGCGGTGTGATCCTGAGGCGATGCAACACCCCTTTGCGATAAAGGCCAGCGTGATATGCCGTCCGGAATAGGGGGTCAGGTCCATTCCAACAGTGGTCCAGGGCCTGGCATACCGGTCCCTGCCATAGGTGTTGCAAAAGGTCCAGCCGGGTGGGGGAGCATTGGGAACTGTCGGGGCGGTGATTGAGTAATACCCGCAAACAGGGTCAAGGGTAACGCCGACGCTGTCGCGGATCACCACCTGGAAGCTGGGCTGCTGGTTCGTGCTATGGTTGGGCGACTCCAGCACCACGGCGTAACGATAAACAAACAGGTAATTCGAATCGTTGACAAAAATATCGTAATGCAGTTCCGCGCCATGACGCCCGGTTGAGGTATCCCCCAGTCGTGCCGAAAAACTCTCACCGGGGAATACGGTAGGAATGATGCCACAACTCCAATAGTCTGTGTGACTGGGCGTCGGCATAATCTTGTGCAAAGGGGCTGTATAATTTGTCGGGTAGGGTGGACCGGTAACCATGCCATTGGTCTGGCAGGAGTTGAGCGGGGGGATCGTTCCGTAGCCGAAACAACCGGTCCAGCCGGTCCAGTTGCCGTCGCTGAAGTTTGAATTCGGACAGGAAGTATTCAGGTTACCCGTCAGCGGATCGTACATCTGCCTGGCCTTGGATGTACCCTGATTGCTTTTGACTATGAAATTGGAGGGTAACAGTTGCGGGCCCAGGTTAAATGGCCGCGTTACAGGCTGAGCGTAGGAACCGGCGACTGTAAACGACATTATCAGGGCCAGAAGGAGGAGAAAAAAAGAGTGTTGGCATGCCAACTCCTTTCCCCGCTTGATATTGAACTGGTTTTTGCAGATTTCCATAAACCCATCCAAATATAATGCAACCGGACCGTAAATATATGAAATTATTAAAGAATATGAAAAGACCTTGAACTTCCTTTTCGTATTTTTTCGAATGCTCTCGTCGGAATAGCTGGACTATAAATCCATAGAAAATCATTATCATTGTATTTCCGCACCCGGAACCTTCGGAATGACCGAGCTCTCAATCAAATCCTATGATTATTCAATATTCAACCAAACATGATCTGGTCAAATCTCAATGTGGAAATTGTTCCTGATTACTGAAAAAGGTAATGAATCTTGTTTTCTAAAGGAAATTCCTGATGTTTGTAAAGATAAAAATTCAATTTGTGTTAAACCTATTATGGATAATGTAATCCATTGCCAAATATGTTTCAGTTTATTGGAGGAATTATGGGTGGCTTGTCCTTACTGTGGTTCCAGGTTCAAAAAGAAGGTATAATGTGACTGTCTATTGGTCTTATTTATTCAACGGGATTTACTAAACAGTTTATCATTACACCCACCTACATATTTATATGTAACTCATTGACATTCTGTTAGCAAGCTATGAGTTTATTGGTGTATTTTGCATATTATGAGGATGTACATTTATCTTTTTTGCAGCCTGCCCCACCTTGCTGGACACATGCAAAAGAACTCCCCAAAAGCATCCCCGCAGGATTGCATTTGGCAAACCTGCGGAAACCCGGGTTTTTTCATTCCCCGGCCATCCATTAAACTTGATAACCAATGAAATCAACCATGTTTCTTTTAATATTGACCATGAGTTTTGTGCATTCCTTTGGCCAGAAGAATGCGCTTTCCGACCCGAACTTCGGTTTACTGCCCCGGGTGGTGGACCTCAGATCAGGTATGCCCCCCGTAAAGGACCAGGAATTGAGGAATTCCTGCGCCTATTTTGCGGTGACGGCTATGCTGGAAATGGGAATCAAAAGAGTTTATGGCAGGGAGGTGAACCTTTCGGAAGAGTACTTTATCTACCTGGCTACCCATAAGGAGTGTCCCCCATATGAGCATATCCAGTCGCTGCTGATCGATACCAAGAATGAACTCAGGAACAGGATGGGCTGGATATTTATAGTTACGTCTCAATACCTGGCGGAGGTATGAACCTCTATGCCCCTCATGCTGGCAGGTTCCAGGATGATGATCTTGAGATAAACTGTGCGGTGCTATTGGCCAAGGGAGCCGGGGAATCCTTTGTCGGGGAGGAGCAGTGGCCCTATCATCCCAGTTTCGGCAACCGGAACTACCCTTGTGGGTTCAACCTGGAATTCAATCATAGCCGCGATTTTTGCACCGCCCATTTTACACCTCCTGCCCTGTTAAAGGAAAAGTCAATTACCGCCAACTACAGGATCGGCTACTTTAACTTCCCGGGTCTGTCCCACATGGAGGAGAAACCTGTCAGGGAGCTTTATGACATGCTGAAATTCCTTTCTGTGGAAAAGAAGCCCCTTCTCTTCTGGATCAACCTGGATAATATAAAAGCAGATACAGTTCTTTATACCAGTATAAAGCATTATAGGGAGGTTCCTTACTCGATGGATAGCGATCAAACGGATACAGGCTATATTGACAGGTATACCAGAAACTTAATCGGGCATAACCTGCTGATTTCGGGCTATGACCTCGACCGGCAGGTGTTTTTCGTGAGAAACAGCTGGGGAGCTGGCTGGGGAAACAAGGGATACAGCCTGTTACCCATGAATGATATTGTTGACAGCACCTTTCGTTATGCCGATTTTGTCTATCTGGAAACCCTCTTTACCTATATGACGCTGATGCCCGATAGCACGGAAAATCTGCCTGATGAGCCCGCCGGTTCAGTGAAAATCAATACATTCGATGCCAGCGTGAAACATGATCCCGATGGCTCTCTCCGGATTTTGGTTAACCTGGCTGCAGAAAACCCCGGGTTTCACAAATTGCAGGACCCTGCGCGATCTCCTGGCCGATACGAAGAAGAAAGTAGTACTGAAGGTGGCCTGCTATTATTATGACGACAGTCACCAGGCCCGTGATCTGAAGCATTATTTTTTTGATATCGACCCGGAGTTGTTGAGGTAATGGATCTTCGTAAATGCAGAAGAGCGGCCCTGGTGATCAATATCTTTCTTTTCTTCAAAAAAAAAACAGATTTCCATATTACCTTTTGGTCGCGAAACCGATTAAGAAATATATCAAGTTGATTTTTGCCAAACCCTGAAATCATGTCACCCTGCCACGAAAATGCGATCACCCGCTCTGCTTTGACATTAAGAACCTGCTTAACCTTCATCTAAGCCTCGTCTAAGCCTCCTCTAAGCTTCGTCTAAGCTTCCAACTGTTAAACAACCGTTTACCATCCGTTTAGCTGCATTTCAGGACCTCAGGAAATCACAATGCACTCAAAGAATCCCATGGTGGCCATTGTGTAAATCATTGTGAACATTGTGGTTAATTTAAATGCCTCGATCATGGTACCCGGATGGTTATGAAAAACAATCATCTGTTGACCAAACTCATCATTACCATTAATAATTAACCACAATCGTACCTGTTGCCTGCATGCTACCTGGTTCTTCCGGCAAAATGGCATGATTCCGGCCAGTCAATTTACTCTTTGAAAGAAAGCGTATGTATTATTTCGTGCCAACTTCCCCCCGGGAACCCGCCGCAAAATGACGATTCAATATCCGGGCTAATGATTACATTTGTGCTGGATTCCTGGTTTCTGCACAAGCATTTAACAGCAGTCAACCTGTCAAATCAAACAATCTATGGATATGCCCGGTCGCCCTGTCTCTGAATATCGGCAAAACCTGATTTTGGCAAGAATATTTTTCATTCTGCTGCTTCTGTCGGCTACCCATGATGTAATTTACTCCCAAACCTTTCATTTCAAGGGTGTTATTAAGGATGAGCTAACATTGAGACCCATCGCAGATGTGAATATCAGGGTGATTGGTACCACGCAGGGCACTTCAACGGGGAGCGATGGCCGGTTTACTCTGAAAATCGGGAAAACGCCAGCAACCCTCGTGTTTTCCTGTGTTGGCTATGATGTTGTATCCTATACAATTACGGCAGTTTCAGGCGAGCCTGTCGAATTTCAGTTGAGGGCCAGGTCTTTCCAGATCCCGGAGTTAGATATTGCTGCGGCCAACTATACCTGGCTTTACAGGAGTAAGGATTTTTCAATCCTTGACTACGAAATCATGGAGGACAATCTTATCCTGCTGATCTATCGCGATCAACTGGCCCGGTCGGAGCTGGCATTGATTGCACGGAGCGGAGACACCCTTACCTTTTCGCCCCTGCCGGAGTACCCGCCTGCCAGGCTTTTCAGAGACTTCCTTGGGAATGTTCACTACATTTCGAAGGCGAAAAATTCTTTCCAGTTCCTTTACAATGACCAGCAGAACAGAATGGAATTTTATAGTGGAAAAACTGTTGATTCACTGCAGTCAACAGTAGGGCCTTTTATGTTCAAAATGGGCGACCGGCTTTATTTCCGGGAAACGGTTGCCCTGGGTTTTGGAACCGCCTTTGGATATTTTGAAAAAGGTACCGGGAAAAAATATATCAGAAAATTTATGAATGAGGCAAAAATTTCTGAAAGTCCCGATGATCAGATTTTTTACCGCAGAT
>CAIYQH010000127.1 GCA_903928285.1 uncultured Bacteroidales bacterium | reverse complement strand
GTGGCTCCGTCAACCCCCTGGATGTAAATCGCACAGAGACGGATCGCATTTGTACCGGTTGTACTCATGTCGTTTCCGGTGATCAGTGTTCCCGAACCGTTTCCGGCTGCAGCATTTCCGATTACATAAAGGCCGATATAGGCCATCTGGATACTGTTGTTCTGGAAGGTAATATTGTTAAAATACCCTGCAGCACCCGGGGTTGCACCATCCGAGATCATCACGGCCGAACTGGAGTTGATACCGTTAATGAAAATGATATTCTTCAGGGTACAGTTTAACAATGGGGTCGTTCCTGACGATCCCTCCACAAATACCTGCGGAGTTGTAACCGAAGTATTGGAAATGGTAAGGTTGCGGGTTGTTCCCCCTGCAGTGTTTGAACCATCGATGGTCGTATAACTGTTCAGGTTCTTGATCAGGGGGCCTGCGCTTGCCGATCCTGAAACAACAGGGGATACGCCTGTCGCGGGTTTGATCGTCAGCGTGTTTACCGCGCTTGAACCGCCATTTGCCTGGATCACCAACGGGAAGGTTTCCGAAGGATAGGTGGCATCGGTAAGCAGGAAAGTAACGGCACAGGTCATCACCTTGTTGTTGAAATCATTGATGGCGGCGGTCAGTGTTGTATAGGTCTGGCCCACGCCTACATTGAATGAACCGCAGATGGTACCCACGATGGTGTAAGTATTGGGTGTGGTGGGAGGTGTGGCTGCTGCCGGCGGGTTGATTGTAAAGCCTGCGGCACCTGATGAGGGACTTGCCCCAACATTCGGTGTGGTATAACCGTCCTGTGCAACGATGTAATAGGAAACAACATCACCCAGCACCACGCCGGCGCCAAAAGTGAAGGTATAGGTATTCCCGCTGACGAATGTTCCGGCAACACTGGAATAGGCTCCTGCATTGATTTTCCAGTATAACCTCGGCAACCCTGCACCGCTGGTCGGAACGCCGCTGGCATCCGTGATGGTTGTGGTCAGTGTTCTGGCAGCAGTAAGGTTGGTGTTCAGGAACGGTGTATAGGCAATTGAAGGAGGCGTCAAATCAAGGAGGATTCCGTTGAATTCATCGGCACCGATATCGGGCGCCGTACCGGCTCCAACATATCCTGGATTCCCCTGACGGATATCCCCGTCATAGTCGGTGGTGTAGGTGGCAATATTGGCTCCGCCGCTTTCGCACTGGGTTGCAACGGTCGTTTTCATATGAAGATCGTAGGGTGTTGTTGCAACATTGACGAAAGGAGACATTTCGGTAATGGCTGCGCCGTCGCGCGGGGCAACTGCTGCCTTGAAGGCTGCAAGTGTCTGGTAGCTGTTTGTCCCGTCAGTCATGATCAGGTTGGTGGTACTTGGCGTCCCCGCATAGAAATTGTTGTTGTTCGACGTGGAGGCATAGGAGGTCAGAGTTGTCGAACTCCTGCGGTATGCTGCAGTGGAATAGGTCGTACTTCCAGCCGCTGCCGAGGTGTTTATGAAGATATTATTACGCATGTCAAGGGTGGTGGTGGTTAACCCGTAGACGGCATCCGAACCGAATGTCGTGGTGGAGCTGTTGGTACAATTCAGGTAAACCGTATTGTAATAAAAGTTTGCCGCGATTGCAGAGCTGATATAGATGCCATGTAATGCACTTGTCGAGGTGGAGGCCGGCGTCCTGATATCGCTGATATAATTATTGTAAAGGTTCGCAACTGTCGGACCGGTAATGTACATGGTGTAAAAGTAACCGGAGGTTCCGGCCATACTGATGTTGTAGGCTTTGTTTTTATAAACGTTGAAGGTGCCAGCACCGCCAATATAAATTCCGTACCCGTAACCATATCCTGTAGCACTGTTGATGGTGACATTGTAAAGGTTGTTGGAATAGTTGTTCCCCATGTAGTAGCCATAAATGCCATAGACATAGCCATAACCGGAGGAAGAGTTGGTGATGGTAAGGTTATAAACATTGTTGTTGTACAGGGCATTGGTAGCTACCCCGCCGCTTCCCGGGTAGGAATAGATGCCATAAATGGCACTTGCAGAGGTGTAAGAACTGGTGACTGACTGGTCATGGACTGAATTATTGTAGACCATCTGGCTTGTAGCCGAATTGGAGCAATAGAGGCTATAGATGTAGGCTGACTGGGTGGCCTGTGCGCCGCAGGAATTTCCGAACACGTTGTTGTCATGGATGGAGGTAATCCCGCTTCCCGCAATGTAAAGACAATATAAATAGGCTGAACTTGACTGGGTTCCCAGTCCCGACCGGGAGTTGTTGCTGACGGTATTGTTGTAAACATTGACCGTGCAGCCGGCACCGGAAGTGGTATAACAGAGATACATGTAATAACTTCCCCCGAATACGTTGTTGTTTACCGTATTACCGTAAAAATTTGTGGTAAAGGCGGTGGAGGCATTATAGATGCCGTAAAAATAGGATGTGGTCGAATTTGGCTCCGTACAGTTCTGAACTGTGTTGTTGTACATGTTCAGAGTATTGGTGGTTCCGGAGGTCCCCAGCCCGGAATTGTAAATGCCATAGATATAACCTGTGGTGGCAACCGTCTGGTTGATTGAAATGGTATTTCCATAAATATTGGCATTGGCGTTGGTAGCCGTTCCGCCATAGATACCATAAATGGAAGCAGTTCCTGTTGCGCTTGTTCCGCTGATGTTGCAGTTCGCAATGGTTACACCATTCTGGTAATAGGCATATACCAGATATTCAGTGACAGTTCCTCCGCCGAAATTATTGATCGTGTTCCCGGTTAATGAGCCGATATCGTTGTTCTGGTCATAATAGGTATAGGGCGCGGTTGCGTCGGAAAAGCCATAAAGGTAAATCCCGCTGTAACAATTGGTGATCGTGTTACCGTAGAACTTGTTGTTGGAGTTCTGTCCGGTAACTGCAGTTACGGTGAGCTGGGTCGTAGAGGCTGCCGTGTGGTTGTTTGAATAGATACCGATGGTCCCGGTATTGGTATTGTTCAGGGAGATGGTACAGTTCTTGATGGTGATGTTCTGGGATCCCTGCGTAGCCGAATTTTTCAGAACCGCGTATCCCCATTCCATCTGGGTGGTGGCAGTAACATTGGCTGCATTTTCATACAGGTCAATCCCGTTGAAGGTGACATATTGAACGCCGGCAAAGATGATGATGGCATCCATCGTACCGGTTCCGGTTGCTGCCGTGATCTTTGGGTCGGCTCCGGCACCCGATTTCTGGAAGATGATCTGGTTGGCGGCAGTACCGGTATTGGTGGTAATAGTCCCAGCCGTGGGAGAAGCAAAGGTCTCGGTATAACCAGCAGTAACATTGAAGGTAACGCCGCCGGTACCGACACCAGAGGTATTAAGGGCCGTGATGGCCGATGCGATGGTCGCATAGGGAGCCCCCGGAATCGTATAGGTTCCTGTCAGCTGCCCGAAGGTAAACTGCGACAGCCCTATTGCCAGAAGCAGAAGGTAAAATTGTTTTCTCATAATGGTTGTCTTTTTTTGGTTGGTTTGGCTTGTGAATTCACGTGGGGATATATAGATTAATCGCTCTAAATCATATGGTTAAAAAATAAAATCAGGATGCCATCTTATGAACAATGATACCGTTCATTATTTCCCGGACCCTCACCTTATTATCATCCACATTATTGCTTCAAAGATACATTATTTTCCATAGAAAAAAATTCAATCCTCACAAGACCTGAGAATAGTAAAGAAAGGGTGAACACTGGAAACGAACCCTAACATCAGGGATGAAATGTCAGCCTGCTTAACCGACCTTCATCCAGTATTTCATTTGCTGTTTTAAGAAGCTCATCAGCCGTGGTGACGTTGATCCGGTCGATGATCATTCCAATCGGATCAAATTTATTCTGCAGCAGGTAACTCTTCCCCATGGCAAGCATCGCCGATAAATTCGATTCCTGCGAAATGGCCAGCTGCCCGATCAGCTGTTTTTTCATCGTATGAAGTT
>CAIYQH010000126.1 GCA_903928285.1 uncultured Bacteroidales bacterium | reverse complement strand
TTAGGCGTGCACGATTTTAACACATGTCAGTAAAGTTGACAGTTTTCAGGCACTACCTTCTAAAACATTAGTAAACACTGACTGTCCAGAAGCCATGTTAGCCCCTTCAAGGGGAGGGAGCAAGGTTATCGGTATTTCCTGACAAAATTCGATAAGGAACCGGGTAACCAATTTAAAAAGGTTTAAGGTCAGAAGATCAAGTTGAAACCATATTTAAAAGACAGAGTTATTCCTGCCTCAATCGGGTGTGAGGATTCTTCCTCCACTCAAGGGATGGTCACGGGTGGGGTCCTTTTAAGGCAGAACAGGGTATGGATTATCACGGGAGTGATTGATCAAAAAACGAAGTAAATGTTAAGCACCATAACACAAAGAAGGCACGATGCACACCATGAATTCTTTGTGTCCATTGTGTAAAACATTGTGTACATTGTGGTTAATTTAAGATTATGATCATGGGAACAGATGACCGGCTCTCTATGAATTGCCACGGCCTTCACGCCGTGGATGGGAGCATGGAATGACACACATGGGACTTTAGTCCCAAAATTGGTTTTCAAACCAAAAGAAAAATAAATCTTAAATTGAATCAATTGGAAATACAAAAGACGTTCCCATTAATTGCCAAAACCGTATCAGGCCTGGAGGATGTGCTGGCCGCCGAACTTGAAACCCTGGGGGCGCAGGATATCATGAAGCTGAACCGCGCCGTCTCCTTCAGCGCCGGCACCGAACTGATGTACAGGGTGAATTATGCCTGCCGCACCGCCCTGCGGATCCTCAAGCCCCTGTTCCATTTTGAGATCCTGGAACAAAAGGATCTTTACGAACAGATCTACGCCTTTGCCTGGGAGGACTACATAGGTCCTGAAAACTCGATATCGATCGATGCGGTGATCTCTTATACCGTTTTCACCAATTCGCAGTTTGTGGCACAGCGTTCGAAAGATGCCATTGTCGACAGGCTAAGGGATAAGCTGGGCACCCGTCCTTCGGTTGACCTTGAAAACCCCGATCTGAAGGTCAATGTTCATCTTTTCAAGGATTCATGCACCATTGCGCTCGATTCCTCCGGACAGTCGCTGCATCGCCGTGGCTACCGGAAAAGCACGGGCCCGGCCCCGATCAACGAAGTGCTGGCGGCCGGACTGGTGCAGCTTTCGGAATGGGACCCTGCCACACCCCTGTTCGACCCGATGTGTGGCTCGGGAACCCTGCTGATCGAAGCCGCCATGCTGGCCAAGAACATGCCAGCCGGCCTCTTCCGCGAAGAGTGGGGATTTATGAAATGGCGTGATTTTGATGCTGCATTGTGGGAAGCTGTGAAGGAGGAGTGCAAAGCGCTGATCTCCGGGGTGAAACTGAATCTCCACGGTTCCGACAGGGCGGAGCGCGCCATTGAATCGGCGCGCGAAAACCTGCAGTTTACGGGACTTTGTGATGATATAACCCTGCAAACCTGCTCTTTTGAAGATTCTCTGCCTCCCTTTGAAAAGGGTTTTATCATCTCCAACCCGCCCTATGATGAACGGCTGAAAATAGAGGATTCGCTGGTGTTTTACAAGATGATCGGGGATACGCTCAAGCGGAAATATGCCGGATATACCGCCTGGTTTATCTCCTCCGACCTGGAATCGATCAAATTCATAGGGCTGCGACCCTCGCGCCGGATCCCGGTCTTCAACGGCCCGTTGGAGTGCAGGTTCATAAAATTCGAAATGTTTTCGGGGAAAAAGGGGTTTTCGTAAGCTTTTGTAACTTTGCAAAATAATCCAGATTCTGTCCTGATTCAATCGGATGAATGATGAAAGGGTCTGTTAACCTACAAAAAAGAATCAGAAATGGCTCATATAACGAGTATTGGTGTGATGACCTCGGGAGGCGACTCTCCCGGGATGAATGCCGCCATCAGGGCGGTGGTACGTACGGCAATTTTCTGCGGACTTGATGTTTATGGGATCTGTCGCGGCTATGACGGGCTGATTGATAACCAGATCGAGCAGATGAACAGCAGTTCGGTCTCCAATATCATCCAGCGCGGTGGGACGATCCTGAAAACCGCCAGGAGCGCGCGTTTCATGGAATATACAGGGCGGTTACAGGCCTATAACAACCTCCGGGCGCAGAAGATCGACGCCCTGGTCGCTATTGGCGGCAACGGGACCTTTACAGGCGCCTCCATTTTCGATAAGGAGTTCAACTTCCCGATTATCGGATTGCCCGGAACCATCGATAATGATCTCTACGGCACCGATGCCACTATCGGGTATGATACTGCAGTCAATACCGTGGTGGAAGCGGCTGACAAGATCCGCGACACAGCCAACTCCCATGAGCGGCTCTTCTTTATCGAGGTGATGGGACGGGATGCCGGGTTTATCGCCCTGCGAAGCGGGATTGCCTGCGGGGCGGAGTTTATCCTCGTTCCTGAAACCACAACCTATATCGACAACATTGCCCGTTTGCTCAAGCACGACTGGCGCAAGAGCAAAACCTCGGGAATCGTGATCGTGGCCGAAGGCGACGATATGGGCGGCGCCTATGAGGTGGCGGCAAAAGTCAAGGAGAAGCTGCCCGAGATGGATGCACGCGTAACGATCCTGGGGCATATCCAGCGCGGGGGTTCCCCCAGCGCCTTTGACAGGGTACTGGCCAGTTCACTTGGATTCTGGGCCATTAAAGGCCTGCTGGAGGGCCACCGGGGCGAGATGGCCGGCATCGTGAAAAACGAGGTGGTATTCACCCCCTTTGAAAAAGCAATCAAGTTTCATAAAGACATCAACAAGGACATGCTGGAGATGTCGCGGATCCTTGCCCTTTAATTTAGCAAAGCTATCTTTTTTGGAACAGATCACCCTCTTTGCCGACGTCCTGTTGCCTTTGCCCGTGGGTGGTACCTTTACCTACAGGGTACCCTTTGAGTTGAACGATTTGGTGAAACCCGGCGTAAGGGTGGTAGTCCAGTTCGGGGCGAGGAAGATCTATACCGCGCTGGTAAACAGGGTTCATGAGATTCAACCCCCTGACCATAGTCCCAAATACCTGTTTTCGGTACTGGATGAAAATCCGATTGTCACACCGGTTCAGCATGAATTCTGGGAGTGGATTGCAGGATATTACCTCTGTCACCCGGGAGAGGTCATGAATGCTGCGCTGCCGTCGGCCTTCAAGCTGGCCAGTGAATCGAAGATAGCCCTGAACCCTGTGTTGCCTGATGACCTGCCGGGGCTGAACGAGAAAGAGCTGTTGTTGCTGGAGGCGCTGTATAACCGTAAAACCATTGCCATTTCAGAGGTTTCGAAGATCATAGACCTGCAGAAAACCATCCCGGTCATCAAAGGAATGATTGAAAAAGGGATCATCCTCCCGGAAGAGGAGCTGAATGATCCCTACAAGCCCAAACGTGAAACTTTCGTGAGGCTCTCCGACGACTTTGCCTCGGATGATGCCATGAAGGAGCTGTTCGACCAGCTTGAAAAACGTGCCCGGAAGCAGCTTGAGGTGATCATGACCTTTGTCAGCCTGTCGCACTTCGGCTTCGGGGAACCGGTGGAGGTAAAACGCCAGGATTTGCTGAAACAGTCAAAGGGAACGTCAACCCAGCTTGACAATCTCGTCGGGAAAGGGGTATTTGAAACCTATGAAAAACTGGTAAGCCGGTTTGATAGCGCCGGTGCCGGTGTCTCAACCGACACCATCGAACTCACCGGGGGTCAGCAGCAGGCGCTGGACCAGATCCATGAACAGTTTGTGGCGAAAGAGGTGGTGCTGCTGCACGGGGTGACCTCGAGCGGAAAGACAGAGCTTTATATCAAACTGATCAGGGAGGTGGTTGACCAGGGAAAACAGGTATTGTTCCTGTTGCCCGAAATCGCGCTGACCACGCAGATCATCACCCGGCTCAGGAAATATTTCGGCGACAGGGTTGGGGTCTATCATTCGCGTTTCAACGTGCATGAACGGGTGGATATCTGGAATGCGGTTCTTGAAAATAATACTACCGGCGCCGGGCTGTCCCGGCAGTATGATATCATCCTGGGCGCCCGATCGGCCGTGTTACTGCCCTTTTCCAATCTCGGACTGGTCGTGGTGGATGAGGAGCATGACTCCTCCTTTAAGCAGATGGATCCTGCCCCGCGCTACAATGGCCGCGATGCCGCCATTTACCTGGCCCAGCTTCACGGTGCAAAAACCCTGCTCGGGTCGGCTACCCCCGCCGTTGAAACCTATTTCAATGCCATCCAGGGTAAATACGGACTGGTGGAGTTGTTTGAACGGTATGCCAATATGGAGATGCCTGTGATCCAGGTTGTCAATGTCAAGGAGGCGTTGCGCCAGGGCAGGATGAAGAGCCATTTTTCGTCGGTATTGCTCGGACAGCTGGAATCGGCGCTCGCATCGGGCCAGCAGGCCATTCTTTTCCAGAACCGGCGGGGATTTTCACTCAGGCTTGAATGCGACCTCTGCCACTGGATGCCCAATTGCAAAAACTGCGATGTGACCCTGGTTTATCATAAGAAGAGCAACCAGCTGCGTTGTCATTACTGCGGGTTTGTAACCCGTATCCCCGACAAGTGTCCTGAATGCAATGGCGTCAGTATCAGGATGAAAGGTTTTGGAACCGAAAAGGTGGAGGAGGAGCTTGCCATGATGTTCCCCAAAGCCCGGATATCCCGGATGGATCTCGACACCACCCGCAGCAAGCATTCGCTCCAGCAGATCATCGGGGATTTTGAAGCCCGCAAGATCGACATCCTCGTCGGGACCCAGATGGTAACCAAGGGGCTTGATTTTGACAATGTCAGCCTGGTATGTATCCTCAATGCCGACAATATGCTGAGTTACCCCGATTTCAGGGCCGCCGAGCGGAGTTACCAGCTTATGGCGCAGGTAAGCGGAAGGTCGGGCCGGAAGAACAACCAGGGCAGGGTGATCATCCAGACCTATAATCCCGAACATGCGGTGATCCGCGATGTAGTAAACAATGATTACCACGCCATGTTCCGGCGGCAGATGGCGGAGCGGCAGAAGTTCAAATATCCGCCCTACGTCAGGTTGGTTTTGGTAAGGTTAAAGCACAAGGATGCCGATTTGCTCAACAAGGCTGCCGACATGCTTGCAAAATCGCTGCGGAAGACCTTTGGAAAGAGGATCCTGGGACCCGAATTCCCGATGGTATCCAGGATCATGAATTATTACATCAAGCATATCATGGTTAAAATAGAGAGGGAGGCCTCTACAGTGGCCATGAAGAAAAGGTTATCCGATGAGGTGGATGCCTTCAGGAAGGTGCCCGGGTTCAGCCAGGTCAGGGTGCTTATGGATGTCGATCCCCAGTAGTATCAATTACCAGGAAGAGATCTTCGTTCGGTTTTTTCATCAGGTAATGTTCCCGCGCATACTTCTCCAGCTGGGCGCTGTCGCTTACCAGCTGACGGGTAAGGATTGAATCTTTCTTTACCTCCTGGATGTAAAACTGTTTCTCGACATTCAGGATATCGAGTTTCTCCTGTAACTTGTTCCGGGTAAGCAGGTTGTTGCTGTCAAAAAACAACATCCATACCACAAATGCCACCGTGGTAAGGAGGTACTTGTTGAATACGATACGGAAAATCAGTTTTAAGAAGACCACCTGGTTGATTACTGGATTAATTTCTTATTTACAATTACCTGTGTTTTTTGATGCTACGCTACTTGGTGGCCTCCCCGACCTGATCCCGGAGGTAGTTATAGGTTTCAACCTGCGACCGGATGGCGGGACCATCGGTTTTTTTGTATTGGTTTTGTTCGTCATGGCTGATAATACGGGCCTTGACGTTGTCAGAAAGTTGTATTTCAAGGATTTTCCTGAGTAATTCTTTAATGCCCGGATCCAGGATGGGGGTGGCAACTTCGATCCTGTTATCGAAATTCCTGACCATCCAGTCGGCCGAGGTGATATAGTACTTGTTATCACCGCCGTTGCAAAAGGCTAAAATGCGGGCATGTTCCAGGAACCTGTCAACGATGCTGATGGCTTCGATGTTGTCGCTGAGCCCGGGAATACCGGGGATCAGCGTGCAGATGCCGCGGATGATCAGTTTGATCTTCACCCCCGCCTGGCTGGCCTTGTAAAGTTTTTTCACCATGGTGGCATCGACCAAGCTGTTCAACTTGATGATCACCCAGGCCTCATTGCCCTTGGCAGCGTTGCGCATCTCGTTTTGCAACATCTTGATATAGAAATTGCGCATGTTGACAGGAGCCACGATCAACGCTTTGAATTTATAGGGACGGTAACTCTCCTCGATCAGGTGGAACGCGTTCACCACGTCGGTGCATATCTCCTGGTTTGCCGTCAGAAGGGCGACATCGGAATAGACCTTGGCGGTATCTTCATTAAAGTTGCCTGTGCCGATAAAGGAGAAGAAGAAATTGTCGTTGTTTTCTTTCCTGCGGATCAGGATAAGTTTGGAGTGGACCTTAAAACCCGGGATGCTGTGAATGACCTTGACACCCTCTTCCCGCAACCTTTCCGTCCAGAAGATGTTGGCCTCCTCGTCGAAACGGGCCTGGAGTTCCATAAAGACCGTGACAAACTTACCGTTGCGGGCGGCATTGATCAGGGCATTGATGACACTGGAGTTTTTAGCTGCCCGGTAGATGGTCATTTTGATCGAACGCACCTTCGGATCGATGGATGCTTCGCGCAGCAGGTCGATGATATACTGGAACGACTGGTAGGGGTAATGCAGCATGATGTCCTTCTGCCGGATGGAGGTGAGGATGCTGCGGTTCATGGGCAGGTCCCTGTGTTTCAGCGGAACAAAGGGTTCATATTCGAGTTCCCGGTGGTCAAGATTGGGGAAACCCATGAAATCCTTGAAATTATGATAACGGCCACCGCCCCTGATCGGATCGTCCTTGGTGATCTCCAGTCGTTTGGTGATGATCTTGAGCAGATCCTGCGGGATCGACTTATCATAGACAAACCTGACAGGGATGCCGCGTTTGCGCTGTTTCAGGCTTTCTGTCATCACCTCAAGGAAACTCTTGGAAACATCGGTGTCGATATCGATTTCGGCGTCGCGCGTGATTTTGATCGTATAGGCTGAAAAGGTGTCATAGCCGAAAATCGAGAAGATCTCGGAGAGGCAGTACCGGATGATGTCGTCGAGCAGGATGATGAACCGTTTGTCGCCCTCGGTAGGAAGGATCAGGAACCTCGAGATGGTCTTCGTTGGCAGTTCAATAAGGGCGTAGTCATCCTTGATGGCTTTATCTTTTCGTCCGACGGTTGCCGCAAGATAGATGGATTTATCGCGCAGGGAGGAGATATCGCGCAGACTGCTGATCATGATCGGGAAGAGCCCTACACGGACTTTTTCCTGGAAATATTTTCTGACAAACTGTCCCTGTGACTCCGAAAGTTGTGTTTCGTCAACAATAAAGATATTCTGAAGGCGCAGGTCACTGAGGATCTTCTCATAAACCGCCATGAATTCGCGTTCCTGGGCCTGTACCAGGGCCCCGATCTCCTTAAGCGCCTTCTTGGGATTTACAGGTGTGTCGTAATGGAAGTGATCAACCTTTAGCATCCGGTTCAGGGTTGCCACCCTTACACGGAAGAACTCATCGCGGTTGTTGGAGAAAATGCCCAGGAACTTCAGCCGTTCCAGCAGGGGGTTGCGCGAATCCGCAGCTTCCTGCAGAACCCGGCCGTTGAAATACAGCCAGTTCAGGTCGCGGTTGAGGATGGGTGTTTTTCCGCCGGTTGCCATTTACTTCAGCGTTTTTGGTGAAACAACAAACTCATTAATGGCCTCGTTGGAAGGGATGTCCTCCCACCTGTCGGTGTTGAACGACAGGCAAACCACGCATGACGTAGGCATGCTTTCGATGCCCGGATGTAAAAAGAGGTTCGCCAGGTTGGTGATGGTCGGGTTATGGCCGAAGATCATCAGCGAATTCACCTCGTTGGAGGTGCCATAGATGATGTCGAGGATCCGGTCGTAATAACCGTCATAGATCTTCCTGTCGGTTTTGATCTTGTTCACCGGGTAGTTCAACCCTTCGGCCACGATTTTGGCGGTTTCGAAGGCGCGAACCGCCGGACTCGAGATCATCAGGTCGACAGTCGTTTCCCGTTTCAGCAGGAAGTCGATGATCTGCTTCGTTTTTTTGACACCTTTTGGGATCAGCGGGCGGTCGGCATCCGAAACACCGGGCTCTTCCCAGGCTGATTTTGCATGACGGACCAGATAAAGGGTTTTCATCTATGAAGAATAATGAATAATGAATATCGAATAACGAACGACGAATAACGGAAAAAATCCAATTCCGATCTATAAGAGCAGTTGTTGAGAAGTTAAATAATTATTAATTTTTTTAACCACAAAGACACAAAGAAGGCACAAAGGATACAAAGAGATCAAAACAGCACTGCCCGAAAATCCCCTCTCTTTCAGTATTCATTCCTTATTTCCGCATTATTTTCATTGCCTTCATTGTCTGCATTCCCTGCATTGCCTGCATTGTCTGCATTGCCTGCATTATCTACATTCCTGCATTCAAGGTTTAGTAGGCAAACAACGGAAACTCAGCCATCATCTCATTGACCTTTTTCCCGATGGTGATGATCTTGGCTTCATTTTCGATGTCGCTGATCACCTCGTCGATCAGGGTGACGATCTGGATCATATGTTTTTCCTTAAGTCCCCGTGTGGTAATGGCGGGTGTTCCCACGCGCAGCCCCGAGGTCTGGAAGGGCGACCTGCTGTCGAAGGGCACCATGTTTTTATTCACGGTGATATCAGCCTTCACCAGGGTGTTTTCAACCTGTTTCCCTGTGATGTTGGGGAATTTGGTTCTCAGGTCGATGAGCATCAGGTGGTTGTCGGTTCCGTCGGAAATGATGTGATAGCCCTTGTCAATAAAGGCTTTGGCCATGGCGGAGGCGTTTTTCTTGACCTGGATCACATATTCCATGTATTCGTCGGATAGCGCTTCGAAAAATGAGACCGCCTTGGCGGCGATGACATGTTCGAGCGGCCCGCCCTGGATACCGGGGAATACCGCCGAATCAAGCAGCTGCGACATCATTTTGATCTCGCCCTTGGGGGTGGTGAGTTTCCAGGGGTTCTCGAAATCTTTTCCCATAAGGATCATGCCGCCGCGTGGTCCGCGGAGGGTTTTATGAGTGGTGGTGGTCACGATATGGCAGTGGGGCATCGGGTCGTTGAGCAATCCGCGGGCAATGAGTCCGGCGGGATGGGCGATATCGGCCAGCAGCAGGGCGCCGATCTTGTCGGCAATGCTCCGCATGCGGCGATAGTCCCAGTCGCGGGAGTAGGCGGAGGCACCGGCAATGATCAGCTTTGGCCTGAGGGCCAAGGCCTTTTCCTCCATTTTGTCATAGTCGATCACGCCCGATTCCTGCTCAACCTGGTAGGCAACCGCCTTATAGAGGATTCCTGAGGAGTTCACCGGGGAGCCATGCGACAGGTGACCGCCGTGCGCCAGGTCGAGACCCATAAAGGTATCGCCGGGTTTGAGGCAGGTCATCAGCACCGCCATGTTGGCCTGGGCGCCCGAATGGGGCTGTACATTGGCATAGTCGGCATTGAACAGGTCTTTGGCGCGGTCGATGGCGAGTTGCTCCGAAATATCGACATTCTGGCAGCCGCCATAGTAACGTTTGCCGGGATATCCTTCGGCATATTTGTTGGTCAGGCAGGAGCCCATGGCTTTCAATACCTGGTCGCTGACAAAGTTTTCTGATGCAATCAGCTCGAGTCCGCTGGTTTGTCTGTGCAATTCATCCTTGATGACCTTGAAAATCGCGCTATCTTTTTTCATACAGGGTTAAAATTTTGGAGATTTAATATCGTTGAGTTTAATGAAGGTCATTCGGAGGAACAAAAGTAAAATTATTTCAGTTAAAATCTGGATATTTGCTTGGAAAAGTCCGGATGAATATTTAAACCGTCCAGGTTTCTCCTGATTAGCATTTTCCATATCTGATAATTAGGGGTCCTTTTCTTACAAAAACCTGGAAGGTTTAAAACCGACATTTCAATCTAACTGATTGCCATTGAGGATAATCGATAAAAAACCGC
Organism: uncultured Bacteroidales bacterium; assembly: GCA_903928285.1. Taxonomy (GTDB): domain Bacteria; phylum Bacteroidota; class Bacteroidia; order Bacteroidales; family FEN-979; genus CAIVAT01. The sequence continues at coordinate 1,244 of CAIYQH010000126.1, read as the reverse complement.
AACTTGAAATCTGAAATCTGACATGCGAAATGTGAAATGCGAAATTCAAGGGTTGTTTGCCGGTTTTAAACCAGCCCTGTTATTTCTGCTGTTCCTGGTGATTATCTCTCAACATTCATTTGCCCAGTTTTCTGCCGGGGTTGACGATACCATCAACCCAGGTGTTCCGGTTACCCTTACCGCAACCTTCGGGAAGGTTGCTACTGGGGTCTATACCCAGGATAACAGGGTTGAAGGCCCCTTTGACATTGGGTTCACCTTTACTTTTTACGGAAAGAAGCATACAACCTTTTCTATCTGTGAGAACGGATGGATCAGTTTTACCCATCAGCCATTCTGGGGCGCTACCAGTAACATGCGCATCCCGAGCGCCGCACCGACAAGTCCCAAGGACTGCATCCTGGGATCCATGCAGGATTTTAACCCCATTACTGCAGGAAGTCCCTATATTTTCTATCAGACCATCGGCGAGGCACCACACAGGCGTTTGGTCGTGATGTGGTGTCAGTGCCAAATGTACGATTGCCCTTCTTCGGTGGCCACTTTCCAGATTGTCTTGATTGAGGGAGATACGATCGAAAACCATATCTTCAGCAAGCCATCCTGCGGATGGAAGGATAACCGCGGAACCCTTGGCCTCCAGAATGAAACCGGATTTCTGTGCGATACAATTCCCAATAAAAACAGGAACTGGACCTCGTGGACCGCCAGCCAGGAGGGTTGGCGCTATGTGCCGGCATCGGCCGACAACTATACCGTGACCCAGATTCCATACAGGCTGGAGCCGATCACCCCGGGCGATAAGATTACCTATCATTGGTACCAGGGATCGGAATTCCTATCGGACCAGAAAAACCTTGTGGTCAGCCCGATGGTTACCACCACCTATACTGCGGTTTGCAACCTTTGCAGCGGCCAGGAATATGTTGACCACGTTACGGTTCATGTCATCCCTGCTATTCCGGATGCCTTTACCCCCAACGGCGACGGGTTAAATGACAAATTCCGCATCGTGGGCCTTCCATCCGAGCACATCACGCATTTTAACCTGCAGATATTCAGCCGGTGGGGACAGTTGGTTTTTACCACGCAGGATATCCTGGATTCGTGGGACGGTACCAAATCGGGCGCTGTTTGTCAGGAAGGGGTTTATTTCTGGGTCATCTATTATGAAGACAACAAGAAAGCAAAAATCAGCAACCGGGGCACGGTGATGTTGTTGCGGTGATGAATCAATTTTGTCT
>CAIYQH010000125.1 GCA_903928285.1 uncultured Bacteroidales bacterium | reverse complement strand
CCGGCAACTTACCGAAAAGGCCAGGGAACTGAGAGGCGAACTTGGCAAAACATAGTGCTTCACATCACTTCACCCACATCATATGGATTCCCTGTCCGATCTCGGAATTCTGGATATAGGGGCCACGAATGCTGTCGCGCTCATCGGCAAAATTGCGGAAAAGCTCACTCCCGCCCCCCCGTGCATAAAACGGGACCAGCGAGTTGGTAGGCTCTTTTGAATAAAAGCTCATGAAGGGAAGTTTACCTTTTCCCATATCCATCAGGGGCGATAAGGGTGCATCTCCCCACAGCAAGCCGGTTTCATGATTACCGGTAACAATCATCAGGGTTTCGTTCCAGTTGCTGTGTTGTTCAACCCAGGCGATTACCGTAGTTACCGCATCCGTAAAATCCTTCATCTCTTCAATAAGCCGTCCCTTTTGGTTTGCATGCGATGCCCAATCGGCGGCGCCACCCTCCAGCATCACAAAAAATCCATTCGGATTTGCGCCCAGGACATTCAGCGCTCCACCCGCCATTTCCGACAAACTTGGAACCGTTTTGTTCACAGGTGTAAAAAAGGGCTGCGAATCACCCGATTCCCCTTCTTTCCTGGTCCTGGCCTGCTGAAGGGTGGAATATACCTCGGGGCAACCCAATACTCTCCTGGGAGGCTTCCCGGCAAGCAGGGCGCGGAATTCACCCAGGCTCCGTACCACGGTCCAGGCATCGGGTTTCCCGTCGCCATCCATATCGGCAACCGTTCTGGTGGCGCCATTAACCCGAAACCGCGTCTGTTTCCCGCTACCCCTGACGATCTGCTGCCAGAAGGAGCTGTCGCCCACATACCGCGCATCCTTCCAGGGCGACATCAGCTGATGCCCGTCGTCGTCATACGCCGGATTGCCACACCCCATGATCACATCGCAACGGCTGTCAAGTAACATTTCATAAGCAATCTGTGCATAGTGGCTCCGTGTGACATTATGCACCACAAAAGCCGCGGGGGTGGCATTGCTGAACCCGACGGTGGTGACCACACCGGCCGATTTGCCCAAGGTTTTGGCCCACTCGACAAGGTTTACCAGCGTATCATGGTCAACCGACATTCCAACGGCATTGTTATAGGTCTTGAACCCGGTAGCCATCGCTGTGGCGGCAGCTGCCGATTCGGTATAGTCCCTTTTAAGGTAGGAGGTATCTTTCCAAGCAAGTACGGTATTGTAACCGGTGGCATAATTGTTTGATTCAGGTTTGTTTGGCTCATAATCGCCCGCTTTGGCAGGGCAATGCGCCATGGCCAGATGAACCGGGAACTGCTGGTACACCTGCGCCTTCATCCCCATATAATATTCCACAGCTTTGATGTGATTATAACCTGCCCCTCCGGCAATCATGATGATGATGTTTTTTGGCCTGGGAAGCGAATTTGCCTGCTGTGCAAACAGATTCAGCACGGAGATGCCTGTAACAACAAGGGCAAGGATGAAAATACGGGTTACTTGTACCATAGGTTAAAGTGTCGGATTTATTCCTGCAAATATAATTGGAATTCCTGCATTCCCGGCAACCGGAAGTTACAGGATCCCTGCAGGCCTGTTCAGCCCCCTGCCGCCGCCATTCAACCCCCCTTTTCCGGCAATTCATAGAAAAGATATTTCCGCAGAGCCTCTTTGCGGCTACTTTTGAAGAAAATATTTCACCCATGGAAACCCTTCGCCAATTGCTTGCATCCTTTGACATCTTTTCTGTTATCCTTCATGCCTTTCCTGCGATTTTCAACCCGCTTGTACATGGCTTTCAAAGTCTGTTCATGCTGCTGTTTACCAGCCTGAAACACCTGGTTACCCTCAATCCCGGGCTAATCAGTGGCACTGTCTTTATGTCTCTTATATATCTGATCGTGGCCGGCTTTTCCCGGCTCCGGAAAATCAGGGCATAAAATTTCATCATGATACGCTTTATCAGAAAGTGTCGTATCTTAGATGAAAAAATAATCCACCATGGAAACCTATGAAAAAATACTGGTTTTAAACAGTGAGTTTGAAGCTGGTTTACTCGAAGAAGTGCTGACTGACCGGAAGATTCCGCATGGCATCGTCACCCTCGACGACAGCGCCCTGGGAGGTATCGTGGAGATGGAAAACGGCTGGGGGTATGTGGAGGCCCCTGAAAGATACCGTGCCAAGATCGTGCAGATTTACGAAGAGATCACCAAAAAGTGATCCTGCCGTGACAGAACATGTGAAGGCATTTTTTGAGATCCTTTTTAACTCAGAAAAACTTATTCAATACGGCGGCCTGGCCCTCCTGCTGGTTGTGATATTTGCAGAAACAGGCGTGGTGATCGGGTTTATCTTCCCCGGCGATGCCCTGCTTTTTACTGCCGGTCTGCTTTGTGGAAGCAACCTCCTGGTGAATATCTGGCTGCTGGTATTCAGTGTTGCCCTGGCTGCCTTTGCCGGGAACATCCTGGGTTTCTATACCGGCAAATTACTGGGGAAGCGGCTTTTTCTCAAGAAAGACACCCTCTTTTTCAAACAGCGGCATCTTGAAAAAACACACGCCTATTATGAAAAATACGGGGGTGTGGCCATTATCGGCGGACGGTTCATCCCGGTCGTACGCACCTTTGTCCCCATCCTGGCCGGGGCCATCAACCTTGAACTCTGGAAATTCTGCGTTTTCAACGTGACAGGAGCGCTGCTGTGGGCCGGGTCGCTGATCCCCCTTGGTTTTTTTGTGGGGAGGAAAATCCCTGCATCCATCAATAATATCGAATATTTCGTGTTAGGCATCACAGCCATCACCATGACCATCCTGATCCGGGGGATCATCCGGCTTAAGAAACAGGATAAAACGTGAAATGACCCATGACTTCATGCGGGCTATAAACAGGCAAAACCATCATCGATAAGCTTCGCCATCGATTTCCCCTCTGATCTCTTTTCGAGCAGAAACAATGTGATCTCCTGCGCAAGGTTGTCGTCAATCTTTTTTGCCTTCAGCAATTCAAGGATTTCAAGGGCGCAAAGCCAGTCACCGGGGTGATGGTTCTTCAGCTCTATCCAGACAGAGGGCAACAGGGCGAAGGAACAGTTTTCCTCACGGATGTCGCGTACCTGCTGGTAAAGGGAGTGTAGTTTCTTTGCCTCTTCACTATGGTGGATCTTGTGGGTTTTTTCAACAGGCGCCGGATAGGATAACCCGAAGGCCTCCGGGTCGGCGGGACCCGAAAATACCGAAATGATGCATTTTCCGACCGCCATGTCGTAGGTTCCCCACAACGGGTCGAAGAGGATCTTCCCCTCCCAGGTCACGAGGCAACCCGTAAAGCTTATCACCACGGCCCGCCCATTGCAAATGAGGATATCCTTCAGGGTGCCGTTGACAATTACGCCCGATTCAAATTCAAGGTTTACCGCCTCCCCTGCCGTAAGCCCGATCTGATCCAGCTCCTCCTCAGAGAAGTCTTCCAGTGCAACCGAAAGGTTCTTTACCCTCCCCACCGGCGAGCCAAATCCATGGGCATGATACCCTTTATCATGTCCCGGCAACTCCTTCCCGTCAAAGTTTAGGTTTGACGGGCCTGTGGTTTTAAGATAGACAGGGACCCCGTTTCGTTCCATCACCTCCGTAACGGTTCCCGAAACCTCCAGTCCGGAACTGAACACGCAGGTTGCCGTATTGGCCGACCAGATCGCCTGCCTGATGCCGTAAAGACCTCCCCTGCGAAGGGCCAGGGTTTCGGTAAACTCATCGAGTACCCGGTTCAGCGTCTCAAAATCGGGTGTGACGAAAAGTTGCGGCTGCGGCTCTGTTATATCATAATTGTAGTTGGCCGCATCGATCGTCAGGGGAATCTTTTTCACAGAAGGCTGCAGGCACAGGTAGCTCTCTTCTATCGACGACAATAATCCCGCCCCGTAAATCTTCGGGTTATCCGGCTCCCCGATCAGCCCGTATTCCACAGTCCACCAATGGAGATTTCTTATCCTGGCAAGTTCCGACGGGTCGCCCATGTTCCGGGAGATCTCATTGAGCTGTTGCTCAGCCTGACGGATCGCATCCTGACCGGAATAGGGATCGGCTTTGATGATGGAAAGGTGACGGATGGCCTCATACAGGGCGTAATCCTGGGGCGACAGAAATGCCTTCGCTCCTATCTCTCCGAACCGCTGCAGGAAACTGGCGTATTCAGGATCGGCGATGATCGGTGCATGGCCTGCTGCCTCATGGATGATGTCGGGCGCAGGGGTATAACCGATCTGGTTGATGGGCCTTATATCGGCCGCGATGACCAGCACCTTATAAGCCTGGAAAGCCATGAAGGCTGCAGGGGGGACAAAGCCGTCAACCGCCACGGCCCCCCAGCCGATCTCCCTGAGGATGCGGTTCATGCCATCCATGCTCGGGATGGTTTCAAGGCTGATCCCTGTCTTCTGCAAACCATCGAGATAGGCGCCATGGGCAACCTTTCCCAGGTACCGCACATTCTGTCGCATCACATAGCGCCATAAGGCCTGGTCCTGAGGTGTATACTCATTGTAGGGCTGGTCGATCACCAGGCTCATCAGGTGCCTGGGCAGGTTATCGAGGATTTCGTTCATTTCCATAACTTCGTTACTACTTTTTATTGTTGCATATCAAGCTGTAATGCTGATGAAGCGGAGGCAGGTTCCTCCCGACAGCCTATTCCGGCTTGGCAATTTCGAAAAGGGCAGCCCCGGAGGCACGCACATACCAGTTTCCTCCCATGCGACCCACCAGGTCGATTTTGTCCGGGTCGATCCTCCCCTGCTCATCCAATATATCAGGACTGACATGGATCCGCAGCACTTCACAGATCACCAGGTTTCCGGCTGCATTTCCCGTACCTGTTTCAATCACCTGGAGTACTTTGCATTCAAACTGTACCGGCGACTCCTTCACCCTGAAGGGTCTTACCAGGTCGGAGGGTTCCATGGTGAAGCCCACCATGTCAAATTCATTAACCCCTTTGGGATAATCAACACTTGAATCGCTCACCTGCTGCGCCATGGCGTAAGTCACCGCATTGATCACCACCTCGGGAACCTCTTTGATATTGTCGTAGGTATCCTTGGTGGTCGCATCCTTCCCCCGTCGTGAAGGAGAGAATACCACAACCGGGGGATTGGCCCCGAAGGCATTGAAAAAGCTGAATGGCGACAGATTGGGACGGCCCTCCCTGTCGATGGTGCTGGCAAAGGCAATCGGGCGCGGGGCAATCGCTCCCAGCATCAGATGGTGGAACCTGGGAATCGAAATATCCCCGGGATCAAACTGCAAAAACGGCTTCGAAGAATTATCCATAATTTTTTCCTATTAATCTTCATTCAAAAGTCACGATCCTCCTTAGACTCCGGGTAAACATCCTCCCTCCACTTGAAGGGAGGGTCAGGAGTGGGGTCATTGTGCCTGCCATGACGAGGGCCAGACGTGGGTAACTGACCGTCAGTTGTGTGGTCATCGCGACCGTCAGCAGTGTGTTCCATAGAATCAGGGTTTGGCAGGCAATATCTTTGTCACGACCTCGCCAAATCCTATTCTGAGTTTTTCCTTCCGGCAATAACCGCGCATAATGATCGTGTCATTGTCGTGGATGTATTTCCGTTCACTGCCGTCGGCCATCTTCACAGGCCGGGTTCCTTTCCAGGCGATCTCGAGCATCGAACCGAGCGTATCGGGCATTGGTCCGCTGATGGTGCCTGAACCGTACATATCCCCGACATTGATATTGCAACCGTTCACCGTCTGATGGGCCAGTTGCTGGGCAAGGTTCCAGTACATGTACTTGTAGTTTGAATGGCAAACGCGCTGTTCCTGCTGATTTTCAGGCCGGATCAGCACATCCAGCTGCACGTCGAAATTATGATTCCCCTCCGACTGCAGGTAGGGCAATACGGCAGGCACCTGTTTTGGTCCCGGTACGCGGAAGGGTTCCAGCGCCTCCAGGGTCACGATCCAGGGAGAGACCACCGAACCGAAATTCTTGGCCAGAAACGGCCCCAGGGGAACATATTCCCACCGCTGGATATCCCTCGCCGACAGGTCGTTGAAGATGACCAATCCGAAGATATAATCCTCTGCCTCAGCCGTTGGCACAGAATCTCCCAGTTCACTCTTTTTCCCTGTGATAAAGGCCAGTTCAAGCTCAAAGTCAACCTGCCGGGATGGTCCGAACTCCGGTAAATCAGCCGTGTCGGTTTTGGTCTGTCCCTTCGGCCTGTGGATATTGGTTCCCGAAATCACGATCGAGGAGCTCCTCCCGTGATAGCCTACCGGCAGGTGTTTCCAGTTCGGGAAGAGGGCGTTGGCCGGATCGCGGAACATGATCCCGACATTGGTGGCATGTTCGATACTGGAATAAAAATCGGTATAATCACCAACCTTCACCGGCATCAGCATCTCTGTTTCCGTTACCGGGAACAGGACCCGCGCGCGCTTTTCAGGATGGTCGCGCAGTTCAGGGTTCCCCTCGCTGAAGATTTCGGCGATCAGTTCGCGAACCGGCCGCGTTACAGACTTCCCCAGGGCAATGAAGGGATTCAGCGTATCACGGTTAAAGATGCCGGGGGGAAGGCCAAGCCCATCGAAAAAACCGTCAAGCGCCAAGGCATGCAGGTCAACCACCACATCCCCGATTCGCGTAGCTGCCCGGGCACCTCCGTCCTGCGTTCTAAAAATCCCAAAGGGAATATTCTGAATGGGAAAATCACTCTCGCTGCCCACTTCAATCCACGACTTCATCATCAAATCCATTTCCATAAATTATCTTATTCCCAATAATTCTATATTCAATTTTCAATATTCGATATTCGACATTCAGTGTTCGATATTCGACATTCCTTTTTACAGCGTCCCTCTTTTCTCCTGTTCCAGTTCAATCGATTCAAACAGCGCCTTGAAGTTCCCCTTTCCGAACGATCTGGCACCTTTGCGCTGGATGATCTCATAAAATACCGTAGGCCTGTCTTCTACAGGTTTTGTGAAGATCTGGAGCAGGTAACCATCTTCATCGCGGTCGACCAGGATGCCCAGTTCACGAAGGGGTTGGATGGTTTCGGCAATGTTTCCCACGCGCTGAATCAGTGTTTCATAATAGGCATCCGGAACCCTCAGAAATTCCACTCCCCTGCTTTTCAGGGTTGCCACAGTTTCGAGGATATTGTCGGTTGCCATGGCCACATGCTGCACCCCGCCGCCCTGGTAAAAGTCGATATACTCCTCGATCTGCGATTTCTTTTTTCCGTGGGCAGGCTCGTTGAGGGGAAATTTGATGTAGAGGTTGCTGCTGGCCATCACCTTGCTCATCAGGGCCGTGTATTCGGTGGAGATATCGGTATCGTCGAACGAGATGAGCTGGTTGAATCCCATGACATCATGGTAAAACTTTGCCCAGGTATCCATCTCGCCCCAGTTTACATTCCCCACCATATGATCGACATACCTCAGCCCGACGGTACCGGGACGGTAAAGTGGTTCCCATTTCACGAAACCGGGGAGGAAAACGCCCTTGTACTTGCTGCGTTCGACAAAGAGATGGACTGTTTCACCGTAGGTGTGAATACCCGACAATACGACTTCGCCGTGGTCGTCCTTTTCAACGACGGGCTGCAGGTAGGGTTTTGCCCCGCGGCGGGTGGTCTCATCGAACGACTTTCGGGCGTCATCCACCCATAAAGCGATCACCTTGACCCCGTCGCCATGCAGTTTGCAATGGTCGGCGATGGGGGAACCGTGAACCAGCGCCGTGGTCAGCACAAAGGTGATCTTCTCCTGCCGGAGCACATAGGAGGTACGGTCCTTCAAACCTGTCTCAAGCCCGGCATAGGCCAGCGGCTGAAACCCGAAGGCGGTCTGGTAATAATGGGCAGCCTGTTTGGCATTGCCTACATAAAACTCAACATAATCGGTACCGTTGATCGGTAAGAAGTCATTCTGCGTATTCATAATAATTTTAATGATTTAAAAATTAAAAACTGAACCTGTTAATAAACCCTTCAACCCAGGCTGTCAACCCCACTCTCCCCCCTTTCCTGTTTTGCCTGCACTATCTACATAATAATTTGCATTGTCTACATTGTTTGCATTGTCTGCATTGTCTGCATTGTTTGCATTGTCTGCATTGTCTGCATTGTTTGCATTGTCTGCATTGTTTGCATTGTCTGCATTGTCTGCATTGTTTGCATTGTCTGCATTGTCTGCATTGTTTGCATTGTCTGCATTGT
>CAIYQH010000124.1 GCA_903928285.1 uncultured Bacteroidales bacterium | reverse complement strand
CATCCTGTTTGTTCTTCCATTCTTTAAACTGACCATTGCCCAGTATGCCATCGTTTGTCCGGTGATCCTGGTATCAACCAATATCTTCTGGATTGGCGCAGCCCTTATCGGGAAGGATCTCCTTCAAAAATTCAACATCCTGAATAAGATCAAAGGATGGTTGGGCAGAGGCACGAAAAACAACCGTTAATCCTTCTCCTTATTCAGGGGGATTTTCTTTAGAATTTCACCTTTTGGAGAAACCCGGACTTCAAAGCCCTCTTTACCCTTTTTTACATCCAGTTCATAGACCGGCTCTTTGCCGGGAGCCTCTGTCCGGGCAACCTCTGTAATTTTGAAACCTGTAAAATTACGGGCGATGGAGGCCGATACCTCCTTTGGCAGGTTACTTTCCTTTATCTCCGTCTCCGTCTCCAGCCATTTGCCTGTGGCATCGAAATTGGCCGACATCTCAACTCCTTTATCCCTGAAGCTGATTTCATAGTCGCTCTTTTCCATTTCATATTTCACATCGGAAGCAGCGGGGAACATCTTTGCAAATGCCTGTTTTACAGGGGCCGGTACCTTGTCGGGAGTTACTTTCTGGGAGTAACTCATCAAGCTGATCATCAGGCATGCTGACAGTAATACAATGATTTTTTTCATGATTTGAGTCTATTTAGGTTGATGGGTTTGTTTAATTTCAAAAACCAGTTCAATATTTTACCATAAAGGTACGGGATAATCACAAGATAAACTGCGTAAACAATTGTCCCTTCTTATGAAACAGGCTGATTTACGGTAAAAATATGTGTTTTTTTTCGATTATTAATAAGGTGATTTATTATTAACTTTTCAAAGATTTTATTAACGAAATTTTTGTTGTCAGGGGCAACCCCTCTTCTTCTGCTATAAGTGAAGAGGAGATTGCCTGGCAAGACAGGTTGCCGGGGTGGGGATAACAGAAAAGGCTGTCTCTCAAACTGAAAGACAGCCTTTACCGAAAATTGACAAAAATGAAGGGATTTATCTGGCGGAACCGAAAATATAACGGATTCCAAACTGTGCCTGCCATCTTGAACTTGAGAGGCCTGCATCATTTGTACTCCATACATTTGCGCTTTTTGGCGAGGTAAATGAATATTGGGGAATGGTCGTCAAATTTCCGGAAGCATCTTTTTGATACCCCTTGAAGGTTAAGAGCGGGTAATTTCCATAATATCCGTTTACGATATACTTTGCTCCCCAGTCAGGATTGAGGAAATTCATAAAATTGAAGATATCGAAGGTAAACTGAAGCGTATTCCGTTTCCCTTTGACATTGAGATATATATCCTGTGCCAGGTGAAGGTCAACGTTGCTTTCAAACGGGGTGCGCGCTCCGTTTCTCTCGGCATACTGGCCACGGCGGGTTTTCAGGTAAGGATCGTTCTCGATAAAGGAATTCAGATTGATCCACTGAACATCTTTACTGACGGTGATATTTCCTTTGCTGTCAAGGATATCGACAAGATGGATATCGTTCTGGTCCTTTGGAACGTACATCAGCTCCAGGTTTTGAGAATCTTCACCAAGAAAATAGGTCTTTTTTGTAGTCGGGTCGGTATAACTGTTGGCTATTCCATATGAAAAACGATGTCCCGATTGTCCGGTGTAAATAAAACCGATTGTGGTGGCAAGGTGTTTTGCATACTCGATCTTATAGGAGGCAAAGGTCATAAGTCTTGATCCAAGGTCATAATCTGACCAGGAAAGGTCAAGATCATTTTTCCCTCTCACATTGACCACTCTCCATTGGGAAGAATTCTGTGATGAATTGGCATCATTCATTGATTTGGCATGGCCAAGCGTATAGGCAATACTTCCCGAAAATCCATGGTCGGGTAACTTCTGGAGCTGGATAGTCAGGTCATAAGCCCATCCCTTATTGGTATTATAGGCATAGATCACATCGGTATATTTTGACTTCCCGATGGAATCAGCAACTTTCCAAATGGGGCGATTGTCGCCGGTACCGGTAAGGTTCTGCCCGGTTTTCACATACCGGTAGTCATAATACATGATGTTGTTTACGTTTTTCGTATAGGTAAGTTCAACGGATGCGGTGGTTCCCCATCCCAGTTTCTGGTCAATCGCCATACTTGATCTCCAAACTTGCGGGTACTTGAAATTTTTAGCAAAAATGTCGATTTCCCCGCTGGGTGTTACCGTATTTCCCGGTTTGTAACCCGGTTGATTATTCCAATCGGGATTGAACTGGATAAAAGTGGCAGGTTTTGTAGCATCGTAAATTGTCCTCATCCCGCCCATTGTAATACCATTGTTTGTATAAGACGCACCTGGCCAAACATAGGGTATCCGACTTGTAAAGATCCCGGTTCCGCCACGAACCTGCATGGTTTTATTTTTGAAAACGTCCCAGTTAAAGCCTACTCTCGGAGAAACCAGGAACTGCATCTGCGGCATCTGCCCGGTTTTTCCGTCAAACGTCTGTCCATCACCTGTCTGAATGTCCTTGAATGTGGGGATCATCCTGTTGTTAAAGTCATCGTTGACGGCGCTTTTTGTCAGGAAAGAAGGCATATCAACGGCCACACCATAGGTGAGTTTGAACTGGTTTGTGATCTGGAATTCGTCCTGGGCATATAATCCCAGCTGAAGCGCCTTGAATTCAGCAGCCGCTTTTGATGTCGGGCCTGCAACGCCATCGGTAAGCGAGAAAGTACGGTCATACTGTATGGCTGAAACAGTATCATTATGCAGGAAACTGCTCAGGTTGGCATATTGGTAGGAACCGAAATTCTGACGGATGAAAAGATTATACATATTGTATAATTCATTGTGCGTCCCGAGCGTGATGGTGTGTTTCCCGGCATAAATCTGGAAATTATCGGTCAGGGTATAGATGTCCTGGTATAACCTGTTTGCCCCTGAAAATTGTTCGCTCCCGAGTGAAATGGAGGCATTGCCGTCCTTGATGGTGACATAGGGGAAATTACTGCCCATGGGTGAACGTTTATCCCTTACAAAGGTCAACCCCAGGATCAGGTCGTTGGAGGTTTTACTGCTGAAGGTGCTTTTCAGTTCTGCAGCAGCCGTATTGGCAATGGAAGGAAAATCAATCCCTGCATTACTCAGGGTAAGCGCCGTTGAGGTGGGCACCCCGGGCGTGATACTTCTTCCTTTTGTATACTGGTACCTGGCTGTCAAAACATGTTTCGGGGAAATATTCCAGTCGATACGGGCAAAAACCTTCTGTCCGTCAAGGGTATTCTTGGCTCCTTCATAGCTTCCCGGATCATATCCATATTTGCTGACCAGGAAATTGGTCAGGGTGTTAAGGTCGCTTCTGGTGGCCTTTCCAACATAGGTACTAAAATCAAATGGCCTGGGGGTCTCATCTTTCTGGAATTCAAAATTCATAAAATAGAAAAGTTTGTCCTTCAGGATGGCTCCGCCAACCCGGGCGCCATAGGTTTGTGATGAAAAGTTAGCCAGTTTTTTCCTGAGAGAATCTGGAATATAGGTACCCAGTGTCGGTGTTTTACCAGCGATATTCTGGTTTCTCATGAAATAATAGACTGAACCTTCAACCTCATTTGTTCCACGGCGGGTTACTGCATTGATCCCTGCGCCGGCAAAACCACCCTGTCTTACATCATAGGGTGCAACATTGACCGTGAGCTGGTCTATGATGTCGACACTGAAGGGAGAAATCCCCGTCTGCCCGCCATTGGTACCCGTTGCGGCAAGACCATAAACGTCGTTGTTGACGGCCCCGTCGATAAAGATGGCGTTGTACCGGTTATTCATACCCGCAATTTCAATGCTGCCATCGTTGGCAACCCTTGCCTGCGGCGTAAGCCTGGTAAAGTCTGTCAGATTCCGCGCAATTGACGGCATCTTTTCAATGGCATCTTTATTGATATTGGTGGTTGAACCTGTCCTGTTGCCATCAAACAACTCATTCCGGTTTGCTACGATTTCAACATCTTTCAGGTTTTCAACGCTTTCGCTTAGTACTACGTCAATTTTCCTGATTTGACCCAGTGAAAGATAAATATCGGTTTGTTCGGATTTTTTAAAACCGATGTAGGTCACCGTAATGATATAGGGTCCGCCGACGGGCATGTTCGGAAGGGTGTAAAACCCTTTGTTATCGGTTACCGAGCCACTCCTCGTTCCGGTAGGCTGATGAACGGCGACAACCGTTGCGCCCGGCAATCCCTGCCCTTTATCATCAGCCACATGGCCATTGATTCCTGACGATGTTACGCCCTGTCCCAGGGAGACAAGCGTTAATGAGACGAACAAAATCGTCATCATGAATTGGTAAATTGTCTTCATACACATTGAGTTAGGTTTGACATTATTTGAAATACGAAAGTATAATCTCATTCTGGCTGGACTGTTAACGAATGAGAAAAAAATTATTAAATAATTATAAACTCAGATATGATTCTCTCCTTGTTCAAACAGGAATACGTGTCTTTGAAAAAACGGAGGAGGATAGGGCAAGTTATCTAAAATGTTGCCCGCAGTACATAACATTAAGTGAATCAGACGCGAAATGCGTATCGTTCAGAGGATGAAATGCTGAACAGTTAACAACCATTTAACATTGGGGTGGTTAATGTCGGAAAAGTTCACAATTCCTTAACACCCTGTGAAAACAGATAGGGTAATTTCGCTACTTTATTTATTATCCTGCCTGTTAAAGTATTATTTTGGTCACAATTAGTTAGAGGAATCACATTTATTAGTGGCTGCATTAAAATTAAGAACCCAGTTTATGCAAACTTTATAGGTTAATGTAAGATTATTCACCTTGGCCTACAAGAAATATTATATCACTCGAAATTATTGAAAATTAATAATTAAAATCATTAAATATGAATTATCCGTTATTTGCAACATTAATTGAACGTTACCGGTACGATTGTATTCAAAAGAAAACAGTTGAAAAAGGGGTTTTCCGTTATAGAAACCAGGTTACTTCCAGACCATCATCGCATAGGGATTTTGTATCTATCGTCAGGGCGTTGTTCATTATGGTCATGTTTGTAACAAGTATATGCCGGGGGCAATCGACAGGCAATTATCCTGGATTATCTCCAATGCAGGTCACTTCAGATCCGCCAGCCTTTACAGCTGGCAGACTGGTTGTATTAAAAACAACAACGACGGTGAGTAAATCGTCCTCCCCGGTAACCCTTCAGGAAATATCAACAACGGGTACCCCGGGAGCCACGGTCGTAATCCCATCTTCCACAACGGATAACTATCCGTTCCAAACCTCGGGCATATATGGAGGGTCGGAAGGCTTTCTGACAACCTCTACCGATGGAAGGTATCTTATTCTGGGAGGATACGGAACCTCATTAAACATTGCAGATATCACCGCAACATCTTCGGCTTCGGTTCCCAGGGTTGTCGGGGAAGTCACGCAATCGGGTTGCTTTGCCCAGGTGGCATCCAGCAACCTTTTTTATAATTCGAATGACATCCGGGGGGCTGTATCCGATGGTTTTAATTTTTGGGCATCGGGTGCTTCCAATGCCAGTGTTGACGGGATTGATTTTTACTGGCCTGGTACACAGGCAGGATTGGGGACCCTGGCAACAAACCCACCCAAAGCGTATGGTTTGAGAATCTTTGGAGGAGAACTCTATTTTTCAACACAAAAACAATATAATGCACTGCCCAATAATAATTTTGGAATATTTAAAGTTACCGGATTGCCAACCAGTAATCCTGTAACGATCACGCAGATTATCAATACAGGTGCCAACATTCCGGAAGACTTTTCATTCAATGCGACCCTGGATATCTGTTATATTGCAATCAACCTGAACAACAGCAATGGAGGCATACAGAAATGGACTAAATCGGGAAGTGTATGGAGTCTGGCATATACACTTGGTACAGGGATAACAAATATTGGGGCCTACGGTCTGGTTGTTAATTATTCGGTTCCGGGAGCCCCCGTATTGTATGCCACCACTTATGAAAGCACCGGCAACAGGGTCGTAAAAATTACGGATAATGGTTCTGTCGGCTCCTCCCCGGCAACCACGCTGGTTAGTGCAGTTTCAGGGGTGTATTATAAAGGGATCACCTTTTCACCGGTTGATTTTGGGACCCCTTCGGTTAATCTTACCATCAGCACGAATGTTGGGACAGAAGCAGGTGCCACAGTGATCACTGTAACAGCGTTTGCGTCTTCTGCAGTAGCGACTGCGCAAACAGTTTCGCTTGGAGTATCAGGAACCGGCATCACTACGGGAGATTATACACTGTCAAACTCCACGATCACAATTCCTGCCGGGTTTGCAACAGGTACGGTGACATTTACCGTGGTCGATGATGCTCTTTTTGAACCGACAGAAACAGCCATATTGACCATCAGCAACCCCTCGCCAGGGATTGTATTAGGAGTTACTACATCACAGAATATCATGATTCTCGACAACGACAACACGGCTCCGGTGATTTCAATCAATACGGCAACCACCTCTGATTTTATTGATGGCGGTGCAACGGTTTCCCCGTCAAGTCCCTTTATATTGAGCGGGGTCATTGGTGATGTGACCGATCCGGGGACAACATCCGGAATTGATTTCGCCATCTACGATGCTGAGACTGTTGCAACAGGGTTGACCCTGGCGGCAACCAGCAGCAATCCGGCAGTAGTCCCCAATGCCAATCTGGTAATTTCCGGAACAGGTGCCATTCGCAACCTGAAAATAACCCCGGTTGGTGTAGGGTACACCAATATTTCGGTTACTGTTAGCGATGGAGTCAACAATACGACCTATGTTATTGCCTATGCTGCTTCGGCCCGTACCCCGGATATCATACCTGCCAATACATTATGGCATACCGGCATGTCGGATGCCTCTGATGGAATAGCCCTCGATGATAATTATTATATGTCAGGGGATGACGAATATGATTATATTAATGTCTATTCCAGATTTTTTTCAGGATCTCCGCTTGTTTCCTATGACTATTCCTCCAACCTGGCGCTACCGGATCCGGGGCATCCGGAGGTAGATCTTGAGGCGGCAACCCAGAGTCCTACGGTTACCAATAAAAAATATTGGTCCGGATCGATGAGTAACGGAGCATCGCCATTTCCCAACAAGCCAAACCGTGACCGGTTGTTTGCCACAAATGTAACCGGAACAGGAGCATCCACATCTTTTTCTTTTGGTGGTTATGTGAATCTCAGGATACCATTACTTGCCTGGGGAGATGCCAACGGATACAATTTTACGGCTTCCGCTGCTGCCGGCGTCGACTCAAAGACTCCTGGCGGGCTGTCGTTGGAAGGGATTGTATTCGGCCCTGACAATACAACGTTGTACCTTGGAATGAGAGCGCCTCTGGTCCCAACAACTAACAGAACGAATGCCGTCATTGCCCCAATCCTGAATTTTGAAACCTGGTTCAACAACGGTAATCCAGCGGGTAATCCTGTCTTTGGCGTACCCATTGAGCTGAACCTGGGTAACAGGGGAATCCGGGATATTATCAGGCTTTCGAACGGAACCTACATATTAATTGCCGGTGATCCCGGTGATGTCTTACCTTGCGATATTTTTAAATGGACAGGCTATGCCGCCGATGCGCCGGTTCTGGTGCCAAGTGCGGCAACCGGCGTATTGAAAATGGAAGGCCTGATCCCTGTATATAACAATTCACAATTGTCCATGTCACAAATACAGGTTGTTACCGATGGGGGCGATGTAGTGTTGTACAATGATGGTTTTGAAGCGAAAGACCTGGCGGCAAGACTGCGGAAATTCAGGTCGGATGTGCTGACAGGGTTAGATCTGAATATTTGTACAGGCTTTTCGGCTTCAATTACTCCGAATGGAAACACTACGCTCTGCGCCGGTGGATCTGTAACACTATCCGCTGCCGCCGGAACCAATATAAACAACACCTATTTATGGTCGACGGGGGCCACTGCTTCTTCGATTTCGGTAGCTTCTACTGCCACCTATTCCGTTACGGTGACCCATGCAGGTTTATGTACCAGTACAGCCTCTGTGCCGGTCACGGTAAACCCTTTGGGACAGGTCAATCAGCCGTCAAACCAGGTGGTCTGCAACAACAGCAGCACGCTACCTGTTTCCTTTGGTACTACCAATACTGGCGGAACAACAACCTATTCCTGGACCAACAACAATACCAGCATCGGGCTTGCTGCATCAGGAACAGGAAATATTGCTTCGTTTGTTGTGTCGGATAACGGAACAGTTCCTGTTGTTGCCACGGTCACTGTAACGCCAACCTATACGAATGGTGGAGTCAGTTGTACGGGCACTGCAAAAAGTTTTACCATCACTGTGAATCCATCCGCACAAGTCAACCAGCCGTCAAGCCAGGCGCTTTGTTATAATGCATCTACTGCAGCCATCGTTTTTGGAACGAATAACAGTGGCGGAACCACGACCTATGCCTGGACCAACTCCGCACCATCGATCGGCCTTGCTGCAACCGGAACAGGGAACATTGCGGCCTTTACTGCCATCAATCCAGGAACTTCTCCTGTTGTGGCAACGATTGTGGTCGTCCCGACATTCAACTATGCAGGTGTCAGTTGCAGTGGAACAGGTAAAACATTCACCATTACCGTGAACCCTGTGCCGGTTGCTACAGTTACTGGTTCAAATATAGTTTGTGTTAACTCCGGTTATTATAATTATCTGACTGAAACGGGCATGTCGAATTATAACTGGACAGTATCACCGGGTGGCGTCATTACCTCAGGCCAGGGTACAAACGGTTTGATGGTAAACTGGAATAACACAGGATCTCAATGGGTGGCTGTAACCTATTCAAATGCCAGCGGATGTTCCGTTGCTTCACCAGGCCAATTGAATGTAGCAGTGAACCCTTTGCCCTTGGCAGCGGGAACAATTGCAGGCCCGGCTAACGTTTGTTCCGGGGTGTCCGGAATCGTTTACAGTATTAACCCCGTCCAGAATGCAATCAATTATGTCTGGTCCCTCCCGGCTGGTACTTCAATAGCATCGGGCAACGGTACCAACAGCATAACCGTTAATTTTTCAGCAAATGCTGCATCCGGTAATATTACGGTATACGGAAATAATGTATGCGGTAATGGTTCCTCATCTCCCACTTTTCCTGTAACGGTGCATGCCATGCCATCAGCTTCCGGTTCAATTTCTGGACCTGCAAACGTATGTCAGGGATCAACCGGGGAAACATACTCGGTACTTCAGATATCGAATGCAACCAGCTATGTTTGGAGCCTTCCTGCTGGTGTAACCACAGTGTCAGGAATTAACACAAACACTGTAACGGTTGATTTTGGGATGAGTGCAAGTTCGGGTAATATTACGGTCTACGGTACAAATTCCTGCGGAAGCGGAACAATTTCACCGCCTTTTACAGTGACCGTAAACCATGTCCCTTCCATACCCATGGTTACCGCCAGTGCCAACCTGCTTACCAGTAGTGCACCTGCCGGGAATTCCTGGTATTACCAGGGAAATCCTGTAGCCGGAGCTGCCGGTCAAACTTACCTGGCAGCGAAAACAGGATGGTATTGGTCGGTTGTTACCCTTAACGGATGTAGTTCAGATACTTCAAATCATGCATACGTTCTGATGGTTGGCGAGCAACAAATACAGTCAGAGAATTTTGATATCTACCCGGTGCCCAGTGATGGCAGATTTAGAATCTCATCGACCAACTTCACTTCTGGAAAAGTAAACATTGAAGTATATTCGGGTCCTGGAACGAAAATTTATGAAGAGAAAAATATTCTTTGGCATAACCGGGTCGACCATTCCATTGACCTCGGGAATATTGCTAATGGATTGTATACTATCGTGATCCGCAACAGCCAGTTTGAAATTGTCAGGAAATTGATTATCAGCAGGTAATTCTAAATATTCATCACTTTGGAAAAGGCTGCCTTAACCATTATAGGCAGCCTTTTCCATTTTTATTCCGAATTTCCCATAGAAACAGTCAAGGTAATCCTGGGGTATAAACGGGTATAATAAGGAAAGTTGGCTTCGTTTCAGGGTTATATTGAAAATTGATCCATTAACATTAACAAAGTTAATACTTTTGTCTTGGCCAATTGAATGATCCAGGCCTCACTTTTTTATTTACCAACATACTATTTTGATCAAGGGGTTTCTCAATGAGTGCAAAAGGACTGATCGCCGGGGCGTTTTTATTTTTCAACATCCTTTCGCAACAATACGGGCAGAAATTTGACAGCCTGGCCCTGACACCGCCCATGGGCTGGAATGGATGGAATTCCTTCAGGTGCAGGATCAATGAAACAGTCATCCGTGAAGTTGCCCTGGCGATGGTCGCCAATGGTATGAAAGACGCGGGATATACCTACCTGGTGCTGGATGATTGCTGGCAGATTGACAGGGATGCGAACGGGACAATTGTGGCAGATCCGGAGCGTTTCCCGGGTGGAATGAAAAAACTTGGTGCCTATATCCATTCATTAGGGTTGAAATATGGTATTTATTCCGATGCCGGGTCTACCACCTGCTGTGGAAGACCCGGGAGTAAAGGGTATGAGTTGCAGGACGCAATAACTTATGCCTCCTGGGATATAGATTACCTTAAGTATGACTGGTGTTCACACGGGTCGCAGGATGCGGAATCATCCTATCGTCTTATGCGGGATGCACTGTGTATAGCCGGACGACCCGTGGTTTACAGTATCTGTGAATGGGGGAGGAACAAACCGTGGAAATGGGGAAAGGATATCGGTCATTTATGGAGGTCAACGCCTGACATTATCAATTGCTTTGATGGCAGAGCCATCTGGGGTGGAATAGGGGTTCTTCAGATTATTGACAGGATGGCTGCTCTCGGCAGTTTTGCAGGTCCGGGACACTGGAATGATGCGGATATGCTGCAAGTGGGCAACGGCAAGCTTACCCATGATGAAGAACGTTTACATTTCAGCATGTGGGCCAT
>CAIYQH010000123.1 GCA_903928285.1 uncultured Bacteroidales bacterium | reverse complement strand
CGTGAAAAATTCAACGCGGTCATTGATGAAATTGAGCGACTGGTAAAGGAAGGCCGTCCAAGTCTCGTTGGTACCACCTCGGTTGAAACTTCCGAATTGCTGAGCCGCATGCTCAAACGGAAAAATATTCCGCACAACGTACTCAACGCCAAGCTGCATGCCCGCGAGGCAGACATTGTGGCCGAAGCCGGACGTGCAGGCACCGTGACCATCGCTACCAACATGGCAGGCCGCGGTACCGACATCAAGCTCGGACCCGGGGTGAAACAGGCGGGAGGTCTTGCCATCATCGGCACCGAACGCCATGAATCGCGGCGCGTCGACAGGCAGCTGCGCGGCCGTGCCGGACGACAGGGTGACCCGGGTAGTTCGCAGTTCTTCGTGTCGCTTGAAGATGACCTGATGCGTATGTTCGGCTCCGACCGTATTGCAAAGATCATGGACAGGATGGGAATCAAGGATGGCGAAGTCATCCAGCATTCCATGATCACCAATTCCATCGAACGCGCCCAGAAAAAAGTTGAAGAGAATAACTTTGGCGTACGCAAGCGATTGCTTGAGTACGACGATGTCATGAACATCCAGCGTGAAGCCATTTATAAAAAGCGTCATCACGCGCTTTTTGGCGACCGGCTTGCTGTCGATATCTCCAACATGATCTATGACGTGTGCGAAACCATCGTGCTCGACGCCCAGGATACCAGGAACTACACCAGTTTCAACCTCGACCTGATGAAAGAGTTTGCCGCAGATTCTCCCATCTCCCAGGCTGATTTCGGGACGCTCAGCGATGATGAACTCGGCGACAGGCTTTATAGTTACATATACAAGCGCTATAAGGCAAAATGCGATCATATTGCCAGGAAAACCTACCCGGTTATCAAGGATGTGTTTGAAAATGACAGCAGGTATGAAAATATCGCGATCCCGGTAACCGACGGGCTCAAAACCATGCAGGCTGTTGCAAACCTGAAAAAAGCCTATGATGACAAAGGCAAGGAGGTCGTACTCAGCATTGAAAAGGGCATCGTACTCGGCATGATCGACAATGCCTGGAAGGAACATCTGCGCGAAATGGATGACCTGAAGCAATCGGTTCAGAATGCAGCCTATGAGCAGAAAGACCCGTTGCTTATCTACAAGTTCGAATCATTTGAGCTTTTTAAAAGCATGGTTCAGCGAACGAATAAGGAAATTACCTCCTTCCTGATCAAGGCCGACGTGCCCATCCAGGTCGAGAATGTTAAGGAAGCACAGGCACCGCGCAAGATGGACCGCGCCCGCCTGAAAGAAGAACGCTCTGACCTTTTGTCGCAATCGAATTCAAGAACCCAGGAGAAGGCAGTTCCGCAGCCTGTTAAAGTTGAGAAAAAGACTGGCCGGAATGATCCCTGCCCCTGTGGAAGCGGGAAAAAGTACAAAAACTGCCATGGAACTGCAGAATAATGTTTGTTATATCCTTAAACCCTTCATGAAATGAAATTCAACCGCGTTCTGTTAAAGTTATCCGGCGAAGCGCTGGAAGGCAGCCAGGGATATGGCATCGACCCCGTGCGCCTGGCCGATTATGCCGGCGAGGTTAAATCGGTGGTGGATGAGGGCGTGCAGGTGGCAATCGTAATTGGCGGCGGGAATATATTCCGCGGCCTGCAGGGCACCAGCGAAGGCATGGACCGCGTGCAGGGCGACTACATGGGTATGCTGGCCACCGTGATCAACAGCATGGCCATACAGGCCGCGCTCGAAAAACTCGGATTAAAAGTAAAACTGCTGTCGGGACTGGCCATCGATCCAATCTGCGATGCCATGAGCCGCAGGAAAGCGGTCAGCCACCTGGCCCAGGGCCACGTTGTGGTCATCGCGGCCGGCACGGGCAACCCCTATTTCACAACCGACAGCGCGTCAGCCCTGCGTGCCATCGAAATCCAGGCTGATGCCATCCTCAAGGGAACCAGGGTCGACGGGGTGTATACCGCCGACCCGGAAAAGGACCCCACCGCTGTAAAATTTGACACCCTGTCGTTTGACGAGGCCTATCAAAAAGGCCTGAAGATCATGGACCTGACCGCATTTACCCTGTGCCGCGAGAACAACATGCCCATCG
>CAIYQH010000122.1 GCA_903928285.1 uncultured Bacteroidales bacterium | reverse complement strand
TTTTTCAAAGCGTCCGGAACGTTCCGGCTTCACTGATCTTTCGGGTTTATCAATGCGTTCAGATTTCTCCGTCCTGCCCGATCTCTCTGGTTTATCAAAACGTTCGGATCTTTCCGCTTTAACCGGTCTGCCGGGTTTTACGGTTCGTTCCGTTCTTTCGGGTTTGAAGCTCTTTTCTGTTTTTTCCCCGCGTTCGGTTTTGGCTGGTTTGCCTGCCCGTGCAGGTTTGGCTGATCGCTCGGAACGTTCGGTACTGGCATGTTTTTCCGGCTTGCCGGATCTTCCGATTTTACCCGCTTTTGGTTTTTTTCTGTCGGGATTATCCGATCGTCCTGCTTTTTTAGGTCTCTCTATTTTCATCTATTCTTCCTCCTTTTCATACGGGGGTTTTATTTTTACGCCGTCATAACGTACCTCAACACCCTCCCTGTAGGTAATCACCATAAACAATGTTCCGTCATAATTATATTTCAGCCAGTCACCCTCTTTCTTTCCCATCACATAGCTTCCTTCATCCTTTATCTTCCCGTTTTCCCAGTAATAAACATGTTTTCCATTTGGGTTATCCTCCACAAACGCTCCTTTGAAAAAGAGCAAACTGTCGGTTTTGGCACCACTGGTATCCAGGTAGTAATTATACCACATCCCGTTACGAAGCCCGTCCCTGTATGTACCGCGGATATAGGTGTCGCCGATCAGTTCAAACCACGGTCCATCCTCGTTTCCATTGACAAACTCCCCCGCCTCAATGACCAGTCCGTTTTCATCATATTCTGTGGAATTGCCGTCTTTCAGGCCATTCCTGTAATTTTCCTCTCTCAATATTTTTCCGCTGTCAAAGTACCATCTCCAGGTTCCCTCAAGTTTTCCCTGCTTATTGAATTTCCCTGTTTGTTCAACCTTTCCATTTTGATGATAATATTTCCATTCACCGATTTGCCGGCCATTGTCATAATTACCTTCGGCCTTCAGGGAGCCGTCGCTGTAATAATCTTTCCAGTGACCATCCCGGTTGCCGTCGTCCTTTATGATCCCTTCACCGATAACAACCCCGTTTTGATAAAGAACAGATTTTTCTACGATGCCGTCGGCATTGTATTCGCGCGTGACCCCTTCCGGAACCCCGTTGCGGAACATGGCGCTGATTTTCACAGTTCCATTGGGATAGTATTCGTTTTGAACCTCCAGTTTCTGAATTTCCTGTGCATCCGGCTGCAAAACATCATCGACATACTTGGAGATTTTCAGCAGATCCCCGTTTTCGGCATATTCCTTCAGATATCCGTTTTTCTTATCGTCCTTATAGGTCACCTCCGAGTGCAGGTTCCCGCTGTCGTAAAAGACAAACCAGCGGCCCTGCCTCCTGCCGCCCTGATCCCTGCGGTTGATCCGGAGCCTGTCGACAATGAAACCCCGTTTATATTCGGTGAGGGTGATGATGCTGCCATCAGTCGCATATTCCTTTCCGAAACCCTGTTCAAAACCTTTAATAAATGGAATTTCAAGTTTGATCCTGCCATCGGGGTAATAGTATTTTGTGTATCCCTCCTTGATGTCATTTTTAAAACTTTCCTTCATGATCTCTTTGTCAAGGTATGAAGTCTTTATTCCATCCTTCTTTCCTGCTTTATAGGTTATTTCCAGCAGAAGTTTTCCATCGCCGTTATAAAACTTCCACAGGCTGTCGAGCTCGAAATTTTTCCTGTTTCCCTCCGATTTGACAGTTCCGTTGATGTTGTAAGATTTCCAGTAACCCTCCGGTTTTCCGTTTTTGATGATTCCTTCACTTGACACCTTTCCATTCGGATAGCGGAATTTACAGAACCCGTCTTTCTGAACGGTATCCTGCGAATGAACAGTGAAACAAGCAAACAGAAAGAAGGCAGCCAGGAAAGATTGAAGTTGAAAAATTCTGAAATACAGCTTCATATGATTAACACGATTTTTATTCCGACAATTTCAGCATCCGCAAGATAGGTTTATTTGCTTTCTCAATGACACTTTTTGATAACTTAATTTCAGGCTGTTCGTGCAGCAGACAGTTGTACAATTTTTCCAACGTGTTCATTTTCATGTATGGACAATCATTACAATTGCAATGCTCGTCGGTCGGAACAATCAAAAATTCCTTCTCCGGCGAGTTTTTTCTCATTTGATGCAGGATTCCTGTTTCAGTGGCCACGATAAACTTTTTTGCGCTGCTTTTACCGGTATAATGAAGCAGTGCCGTGGTAGAACCAATAAAATCGGCCAATTCAAGAATTACGGCTTTACATTCAGGATGGGCAATAAGCATGGCTCCCGGATTTTCGGCCTTGAGTTTTATAACAGCTTCGGCTTTGATGATGTCGTGTACCTCACAACTGCCATTCCACAAAACCATATGACGGCCGGTTTGTGCGTTGATGTATCCCCCCAGGTTTTTATCAGGGGCAAAGATGATCGGCTGCTCTTTTGGAAACGATTCTACAATTTTAAGGGCGTTGCCTGATGTACAGATTACATCAGACATGGTTTTGATCTGTGCCGAACAGTTAATATAGGAAATTACCAGGTGATCCGGGTAACTTTCCTTAAATTTTTTGAAATCTTCGGGCGGACATGAATCTGCCAGTGAACATCCGGCATTCAGATCAGGGAGCAACACTTTTTTGGTTGG
>CAIYQH010000121.1 GCA_903928285.1 uncultured Bacteroidales bacterium | reverse complement strand
GGTACCGGCTGTACATTCCCAACCAGCTGCAGTCCGGATGTGACCTGGATAATGTTATTGGCAACTGTCAGCTGGGTTATCTGTCCGTCAATATAAAAAGCCGGCGGCCCGGAAACATTATTTGGCGCAAGATAGACCGTATTGTTATAAACCCGAGCATGGTTGACCCCTCCTCCTGTGGCGACATCGTCAGAATTGACCTGGATTCCGCCCATGCTTGATTGACGGGTGTCGTTGATGCTGATATTATAACGAATCGTCACAGAGTCCATCCTCCCTGCATTGTTAAACTGGTAGATCAGGAATCCAGCGCCATCGTTGTCGTGTGAATAGTTGTACTGCAATACCCCGTTGGTCACTGCGCCATCCAGGTCGAACCCGTCGCCGTCGCCTCCCGTGCCATGATGGTTGTGATGTGACTCACAGTACTGGATCGTGGCATTGTTACACTGGGTGCACCAGATGCCTACCGGTCCGCCAGAGGTTGTTTGATTCCCGGCGCCGTTGTTATAGGCAATGCAGTGTTCGATCAACAGGTTGTCAGTTGATCTGATCTGTATGCCGTCGCCGGTTTGGGTGGTCGTGACCTGCGGAGATCCTGGATTGTTGAAGGCGGTACAATAACCGATATAGGTTTGCGCATGTGCCCAACTGGTCAGGTTGTAACCGGTTTTCCCATTATATCCCCCCGATACGATCCCATTGCCGTTTTCATGCGCCACCGCATGAGTGATGCTGATGTTACTGAACCCTGATGCGGTATTCACGCCCGCCCAGCCGATTCCCACGTTATTGTAACCGCTGCATTCAACTGAATCGATCCTGATAAAATCAAGCTTAGTCCCTGCCGGAAGGGTGTTCCTGAAATAGATGCCTGAAGCAGTACCCAGGGTGTATCCCGCCCCAATGAAGTTAAGGTTTTTAACAACAAATCCGCAGGAATTCCCTGCATAAAAACCTGTCGAGGTCCCGCTGTTCACGGTAGCCCTTCCGGTTCCGTACGACGCGAATACGATGGGATTTGCAGCGCCGGACACTGTTACATTATTGAAAAGGATATTCCCCATAATCGTTGTACCTCCCTCCAGCAAGACCGAATCTCCCGGAGAAAAGTTTATCCCGGAGATCTTGCTCAGGCTTTGCCATGCCTGGCCGGGGGAGGTTCCGCTATTGTTGTTATTGCCTGAGTTGGAAAAGTAGTATTTTGCCGGATAACCATCAATTCCGACCGTTAACAAAGCGAGAAAAATTACTGTCCTTTTCGCTGTGGTGAGGCGTCTCATATAGCTTCCGCATTAATCAGTCAGGTCAGGTTTAACGATAATCATCATCAATAAGGTAAATGTTGCTGATTCATATCACTGACAAATAAGTCAAATTATTTCATGAATTCGGCGCTTCAATTCGGGTAACACCTCGTTGCCGAACCATGAATTTTTTGCCTGCCAGATGAAGTTTCGCGGGGAGGGATGCGGCAAAGGCAAATAGGTTGGGAGGTATGATCTGAAGTTTCGCACGGTTTCAGTCAGCGTGCTTTCAGCCTGGTCGCGAAGGTAATAGCGCTGGGCATACTGCCCGATTAAGAGAATCAGTCTTGCATCTTTCATCAGGGCTAGCAGTTTAACATGCCACAAAGGCGCACATTCCAGTCTTGGAGGCAGATCGCCCGTTTTATTTTTTCCAGGGTAACAGAACCCCATCGGCATCAAAGCGATGATTTTTTCATTGTAAAAGGTTGCTTTGTCAATTTCCAGCCAGCTCCTGAGGTTATCGCCGCTTTTATCGTCCCAGGGAATACCGGTGTTGTGAACGACCCTTCCGGGGGCCTGCCCGATAATGATGATTTTGCTTTCAGGACTTGCTGCCACGACAGGATTAACGCCAGATTCAAGATGTTCTTTACATACCCGGCAGGTTCTTATCTGTTTTAAGAGGTTTTCCATATGCTCCGTATTCTTTCAAACCCATTCATGCTCCCCGTGTTCATCGAAAAGCGCCGCACCGTGAGGAATCGCAGGGATAACGCTCTTTTCATTGCAGTGATATTTGAGGGCAAGTTAAACATTTTTCCCTAGATAGTCCTCCTTGTAAACCCGAATCTTGTCTGGCCATCATGAAACCGGTTTCACGTAGATGACCGGGAGGCTGCAACCATGAAAAATGGGGAAACAGCCAGGCCGTCTCCCCATTTTTTATTCCAGTATCAGAAGGTTGCTTATTTGCTGATAACCATCTTTTTGACGACCTGGGAATTGCCGTTGCGGATCACGATCGTGTAAACACCGCTGGCAGCCGGTCGCAGGTCGATCACCTGGTCAAACCTGCCATTTGCCGCGATACCACGAATCTCTTTTATGATGATGCCAAGATTGTTGAGCACGATGAGCGTATAATTTCCAGGTGTGGGGTTCCCTATCGACACGGTGAACATACCATCGTTGGGAACCGGGTAAACGTTTACCGAACTGCCCTGAAGTTCCTCCTGCCCTGTGACCACAACCCATAATTTATTGGAGACAGGCGATGAACAACCGCTGAGTGTCACAGCGCACGAGTAGTAACCTGTATTGTGCGTAACAGTATAGGTCTGGCCGGTAGCGCCGGCAATGGCATTTCCTTCGTAATACCATTGGTTTCCGGTCGCAACACTGCTTGTGAGCAAACTACCCAGTGCAGTTACAACCGGCGCCGCCGGGATCGGGTGCACAGCGACTGCAAAGTTGGGTGATGTGGCGCCGTTGCCGCAACTGTTCACGCCGGTCACAGTTATATTGCCTGCTACAGCCGTGGGTCCGAAAGTAACCGTGATCGTGCTGCTGTTCTGGCCCGAGGTGATGGTTGTCCCGGCAGGCAGCATCCAGGTGTAATTGGTGGCGTTTGCGATCTGAGGCACGTTGTAGACATGGTTCGATGATCCCATGCATACGCTGGCATCGCCGGTGATCGTCCCTGCGGATGCAGGAAGCGCATTGACTGTTATGGGAAAATTCGGCGACGGATTCCCGTTTCCACAGAGGTTGTTCCCCGCAACAGTGATATTCCCGGAAGATGCATTGGAGGCAAAGTTCACAGTGATGGCGTTGGTATTGGTCCCCGAGGCGATACTGGCGCCGGCGGGCAGCGTCCACACATAGGCGAGGGCGCCTGCAATGGGAGCCACTGTATAGGCTACCCCTTGTGCTCCGCCGCAGATGATCGATGTCCCGGTGATGTTCCCCGAATTGGCAGGGGAGCCGTTGACAGTCACATTATAACCCGTTGGCGTAGCGGCGAAACATCCGCTTGTATTGGAATAGGTAACCGTCAGGGTCTGGCTGCCCGGCGTATTCCAGGTGACCAGGATGGTACTTGTACCCTGGCCTGAAGAGATGATGCCCCCTGGTGAAATCGTCCAGGCATAATTGCCCATCCCGGGTTCGGTAAAATAGGTGTTGAAACCGGTGTTGGTGCAAACTGTCGCCGAACCGGAGATGGTGGGCGCCGGCAGGGCGCTTACCGCAACGGTCCTGAGGGCAGGTGCCAGAGCAGTGCAACCGTTCGGATTTGCATAGATAACTGTAACTGTTTGTGATCCTGTAGAGACCCAGGTCACGGCGATGGCGCTGGTTCCCTGACCCGATGTGATCGTTCCTCCTGCTGAAACAGTCCAGGCATAGCCCGTCTTTCCTGTTTCCGTCGTGAAGGTATTGTTCGTGCTGTTGACACAGGCTGTCGGATTTCCGGTTATGGTCGGCACCGGGGTTACATTAACCGTGACAGGCATCGTAGAGGAGGCTCCGGTTCCGCACTGGCTTACGCCGAATACTGTGACATTTCCCGAAACTGCGTTTGCAGAATAGCTGACTGTAATGGCGTTCGTATTGTTTCCGGAGATGATCGTTGCTCCGGTCGGCAATGACCATGTATAGCCCGTTGCCCAGGTAAGGGGGGAAATGGTATAAACGATCCCTGTCGAACCCTGGCAAACGGCAGTCTGCCCTGATATTGGCCCTGCTGCCACCGGCAACGGACAAGCCGTTGAAAAGGTCAGGTCGGCGCCATAGGAGGTTCCTATGGCATTTACAGCCTTGACCCTGAAATGATAAACGGTGTTGATCGGCAATCCGGAGAGGCCGGCATTTACAAGGATGGAGGTAACTCCTGCAGATGTTGAAGGAACAGCATTGACAGTAGTTCCATATGCGGTTGTGAGCCCGTAATCAAAGCTGATGGTAGTAGCCAGGTTATTGGCATTTACGGTTCCGTTCAGGGTGGCCGAGGATGCGGTGAGGTTTGTGGCCGGGTTGGTTACGACTGTTGGGGCCAAGGGGAATTCATAGGCGCCGATATCGGGAGGATTTCCGCGGGTGACGCCTGCATAATCAGTAGTGATGCCCGGTATGGCAATCCCGGCATCATGCAGTTCGGCCCTTATGGTATGAAGATCGGTATTGGAAATGAAGTTGGGATTCACCGACACTGAATTAAGATCGCCGGCCGAAAGGGTCTTCCAGGTCGGGAAGGTGCAGTCTGTCGCCCCATAGAGACATGTAGTGGCGGCAGCGCCTGAATACAGGTCGTTGTAATTGGAAGTAAGATTGGTAGTATTGACTGCCGCAATGGAATAGTGCTTTCCTGTGCCGCCTGACCCGCTGACCCTGAGGTTTGAAATAATATTGTCAGTGCAGACCACCGTTGCAGCATCGGTCTTCCAGATACCTGACGATCCACGGGTGTTGTTTGCTTCAGCCATACCTGTTATGTTGATGCTGTTATCGTAAATGTAGTACGCGCCGGTGTTGCGGAAGACCAGGATTCCGTCCATTTCAATATTATGAACACCGCCATTGCCTCCGAGCGATATCAGGTTGTTATCAACCTGGTAGGTGTTGGTCATCGTGGCAGCCCCGTTGAGGTAAATCCCGACAAGCGGGTTATTTGTCAGGGGATTGGCAGCACCGGTAGCCGGTCCGATGTTGACGATTTTATTTCGTTCGCAGACCAACGGGAAATTGCCGTCAAGCCTGATACCGTTACAAAGGTTAAGCGCAGAAGGATTGGACGTGGTAATATTGGCGACGATGTTGTTTGAAACATTATCAGCTCCCAGGGCATAGATACCGACTGTTGTTCCGGCCCCGGCCATTGTTATGCTGTTTGAAACTGCCGTATCTCCCACCATATTCCCAACGGTTGTACCGATATTGAATGAGCCCGATGAAGCACGGATGCCATAGAACGATGAACCTGTCCCGGTCCCGGTTCCTGTCATGGTGATGTTTTTGATCGTATTTCCCTGTATTTCGGTTGGTATTCCTGTCCCGGCAAACGCGTAGATCCCGTAAATACCATAATTTACCGCAGGATCTACAAACGGTGACCCACCGCACTGGGGGGCCGTACCACCGATATAATTGCCGGATATGATATTTCCGCTCGATGTGGTGCTTCCGTTAAAATAGATGGGATACATATGGCCCATGGTCGTGATACCTGCTGTCATATAGAAACTGTTGTTGGTAATTTGCCAGTTGTTGCCATTGCCGACTCCGCCTACAAATATCCCGGAAGTTTTAAAGTTGATGAATTCATTTCCGTCAAACACATTGTTGCTGTTTAAACTTCCTGCAGTGCCCATGCTTGAAACATTATAAAGGGCATACCCGACAACATCAGTACGGTCGCGGAAAAGATTATTCATAAAAACATTGTAACTGTTACCCTGTGTTCCGGTGGTGGTACTGATCAGCACGGCACCCGACGTACCGGCACAGGAGGTTTCAAAGATGCAGTTCCTGATCGTATCGTACATGGCGTCATTCTGCAAAACAAGACTTGAATTCTGGGTGCTCGTGCTCCTGAAGCGAAGATATCTCCCGCTTCCGTTAAACCTTCCGTCAATGACGATCTGGTCGGCGCCATTGAATACAATCATGGGGACATCCGCCGAATTGGTGATCAGTCGCTCGGTTGCTCCGCCCGGAACAATTTTGATGGAATAGGGGTTGAGGTTATCATAGATTACCTGGTTCAACTGGTAGGTGCCCGGTTCGAGCAGGTCGCCGGTGATGGTGATGGTAAGATTCCCCGTAACAACCTTGTTGTTGATGTCGGTGAAAAAACCGCCGGCGCCGGTAAGCGTCGGGTATGTAGCGCCGGTTCCTCCCACGGTTACATTCCCGCTGATCGGGGGCAGGATCGCATAAAAATTTGGAGATGAGGGTGGCGTGAGACTTGCCGGTGGATTTGCCGTAAAGGATGATGTCCCGGTTAGCGGTTTTGCGATCACGTTAGGGATGGTTGCATTATCCTGGGCAGCAATGTAATAAAAGATTACATCGGGATTGGCTACCCCGCCGCCAAAGGTGAAACTGTATTGCCCGGCTCCCAGCGATACCCCGGCCACACTCGTCCAGGGGATTAAGGAGGAATGCCAGTAAAGCACAGGCAAGCCGATTCCTGAAACAGGCATTCCGCTTTTCATATCGGTAATGGTGGCGATGAGGGTCCGCGGAGCTGTGGAACCTGCATTTGCCAGGGGCGTGTACTGGATGTTCGGCGGTGTTTTATCAACCGACAGGCCTCCGAATTCAAAGGCGCCAAGGTCGGGGGCGATGGCCTGGAAAGAGGCGCTGTTCGGATACCCGGCATTGGGGAAACGGGGAACGCCGTCATGGTCGGTGGTGATACTGACAGGTGAGGTGATCGTAAGACCTGCACTTTCACACTGGGAAGGAACAGTTGCCTGGATATGAAAGTTATAAGGCGCAACAGCGCTGATGAACGGTGGGTTCTCTGAAAAAGACTGGTTTTCATGAGGATCAACAATTGCGCGGAAAGCCTCAATATTCTGGATTGAATTTACACCATCATAGTACAGGAGATTTTTAGTGCCAGGCGAACCTGCATAGAAGCAATTGTTATTTGACAGCGTTGAGTAGTTGGCTAAGCCAGGACTTTGAAGGGCAAAGGCCACTGACCTTAATCCTGTTGACATGTCACATCTGTTGACGAGGATATTGTTCTTCATGGTGACCATGGAGGGAATTGAAGTCCAGTAAACGCAGGCACTCTGGTTGTTGGCGCTTGTTGAAACATAGTCCAGGAAAAATGTGTTGTTGTACAGGTTGGCCACAATGTTGCTTCCGTGGGCCATATAGCACATCACACCAAGATTGCCGGGCGTGTTGAAGTTGGGATTCCTGCAGTCGTACACCAGGTTGTTATAGACCGTAAAGGTGCCGATACCGTTATTGATACCCCACACCTGGCCCGAAGCGGCCAAACCGCTGATATCATAGATGGTATTGTTATAAATGGTAACATTTCCCGTACAGCTCATCCCGTAAACATTTTGCATACTTGAAGAGATCCCATGGATAACATTATTATAAAAGCTTCCTGTTGAGCCCGAACCGTATATGCTTGACCCGACATTTTGCCCGGGTCCGGTAAACCCTGTGATAATGTTGTTGTAAACATTATAGGTGTTGTAACCATTGCCCGGACAATATATTCCGTAAGCCTGTTTCGTATTGGTGGAGGTTGTACCGTTTGAAATCGTTGTGTTGAAGATCTTGAAGGATTTCTGGTAATCAAAAAAGATGCCATAGGCATTGACCGCATTTCCCCCAAGGTTTGTGATCAGACTAACTCCAGACCCGGAAATGCCGATCTCGTTGCCGGTATCATAACTGCCGGTTGAGACTCCTGTAAGCGAGTACCCTGTGTTGCAGTTCTGGACAGTATTATTGTAAAACCTGTTGCCCGACATGGCCCCTGCTGCACTGGTAGCTGCAGAAACCCAGTAAATACCGGCGGAATTTGAATTGGATGCATTCAGGGTGATTACACAATTGCTTACCAGGTTGTTCTGTGAGCCGGAAGTCGGAGTCCCGGTAAAATAAAAACCGTATTCCATCTGGCTTGAAGCATCCCTGATATCCAGCCCTGTAAAAGTGATATAGCTGGCCGAAGAAAGCTGAAAAGCCGCATCTGATAATAATATGGTACCTGTAAAATTGATAATGGGTTTTGTACCGGTGCCCGATTGCTGAAATACAATGGGTGCTGTGGATGTCCCTGTTGCCGTGATGGTCAGCGGCGATTCATTGAATACACTGCCGTCGGCAATGGAAAAGGTCACCCCGCCAGGGCCGACACCGGCTGAATTCAACGCCGCAACGGCCGCCCCGACTGAGGCATAATCGCCAGGGATGTTCTTCGTACCCGTAAGCTGTGCAAAGGAAAAGGCATTGATCATCATCAAAAATGCCCAACAAAGTAGAAATCTTTTCATTTGGTTTGTTTTTTTACCAGGTTATAACTATTGATGCTTTTTAATTTCTTCCGCAGGTGTGGTCTTCAGGTCCAGCTCCTTTTCCTCGAGGATCTTTTTAAGGATCCGGTTCTGAAGTTCCTTAACCTTTAACCGCTGTTCCAGTTCGTTTTCGTCTGGAACTGTTTCCGTGTTTTCAGGTACCGGGGTATTGGATTTTGTTTCCATGGATAATTTTTTGACAAAAGTACACCTGGTGGCATTACCGAGGTTGATTTAGCTCCCCTACAAAACCTTTAGATCGGGGGAAATGGCACCCCTACAAGAACTCTACATTTTCCTATGATCCTGGTTATGTGATTTTAAGGATTATCATCCCTGGCATGAAGAAGCAAGCAATACAATCCCGGAAGGATTCTATAGATAGCTTTGGTAAGAAAAAGTTAAATTTTTGCGAGGAAATTGACCAGGTTGACCTGAGGGTCATTCAGTCCCAGATGTTTTCTAAGGCGGAATCGGGCCATTTCGATGGTTTCCCGCCGCTGTCCGGTAAGTTCGGAAATTTCCTTTGTGGTCAGGTTTAACCTGAGTAAACCACACATTTTTAATTCGTTGGGGGAGAGTTCGGGAAAAAGGGCAAGAAGACGTTCATAGAATCCTGAGTGGACCTGCTTAAACCGAAGTTCAAATTCCTCCCAGGTCTCTTTATCGGTTTCATCCTGCAGGGATTTGGCAATTTTGACAACTTCATCCTTCATGTTGCCAGAGTGCTGATCAGGATTGATTTCAAGCAACCGGCGGGAGGTTTCGATGATGAATTCATTGCGCTTCAATAAATTCATTACATTCAGGGTCAGTTCCTTGTTTTTAAACTCCAGCTCATCGGTGAGGTTTTTTTTCTCGAGCGCTATCGCCCTGTTTTTTTGGACCTGGCGTGAAAGAATAAGGATGGTGAAGATGATCAGCGCGATCAGGAGAAAGCCGATGGCGACAAGGACAAACCTGCGCCGCTGGTTTTCGATCCGGATCTCCTGTTCCCGTTTGTCGTATTGATACTGAAGTTCGGCGATGGAAAGCCGTGTCTGAGATTTTTCCACCACCAGGCTGTCCTTCAACTCTGCCCTGATATTGGCATAGGCGTAGGCGCTGTCGGTATTCTTCTCGCTGAGAAATATCTCCTGGAGCTTTGTCACAGCATCAACCTCAATCGTCTTGAACCCGTACTGCCGGCCCATCTGGTAAGTTTTACGGAAATATTCTATGCACTTTGTCCTGTCATTTCTGGCCTCGTAATAATAACTCATATTGAGGTAGCAGAGGTTAAGATTGAGGTAATTTTCAAGTTGTGCAAAGATTGACATTGCACTCATGAAAAACTTGTTTGACTTCTCAAATTCCTTAAGGTCCGTATGTATAATGCCAATATTCATCATATTGCCTCCAACCCTGAGAAGCTGCCCCGACTTCTGGTTATAGATCATCGCCTGCGAAAAGTAGTCCAGAGCCTTTTGATACTCTTTTCGAGACATATAGATCACGCCCACGTTGTTTATTGACCGGGCAATTTCTAGGGTGTCTTTGATCTGGTTCGAAATTGACAGCGCCCTGATGTAATAGTTCATTGCTTTGTCATATTCCTTTCGCCAGTAAAATACCGTGCCTATCGAATTCAGTGCACGACTGGTTCCTGCAAGGTCTTTCAGGCTTTCATAATATTTAAGTGATTTGAACAGGTCATCAAGACTTTGCTCATAATTGGCCGTACGGATTTTAATCCTGCCGGTTATTTCAAAATAGTCGGCTAGTTCCCTTTCTGCGTGTAGCTTTTCGGCGAGCGTACGGGCCTGGATTGCGATTTTCATTCCTTCGGTGAACTGAGTCCTGATCACATAGATATTGGCAAGTTGCAGTTGTGCCTGGATCGTTAACAATGGAATGTTGCCGGCCATGGCGTATTTAAGCACCGCCGTGGCACAGGAAAACGATTGTTCGGGATTGTTGTTCTCGAGGTTTTTCGCAATGACCAGCATTTTCTTTGCCGATTCGGTGCTGGTCACCGGCTCGACAGGAATTTTATGCGCAGAGTACTCTGCAAAGGATCCACAAGTCCCTTGAAATGACAACAAAAGACTGAATAAAAATGCAAGGATTGGTTTTTTCACAAGTTTGATAAATCGGGATTTTACCCTTTACAAAAGTACTAAATAATCCCGATTTTGAAGTGTTATCCTGAATCTGATCAGTGTTGATATCCAACCTTCAACCCGGTCGCTGATCCGGTGCGGTTTCTATGGTAAAATCAGCAGGCTAACAAGGAATAATAATGTACAGTGATCGTTAAGCCATTATATAATGGTGCAATTAGTAAACTTCAGGGTGAAAAGCAAATGAAGGTAACATGTCGTAACGGGTACAATCATGTCCAATCAATAATAATTATGGGTCTTAACGATCGTCGAAATCCTGGGGATCTTGTTTAAGGTAGAATGCCTGGCAATCCTTCGGTCTATCATCCTGCAGGCGCTGAAGTTTACACTACCTTTGCGACAGATGCCCCGTCGTGTGCGCTGCACGTGAACCAACGACCGGTGCACTCGCCGGGGATTTGCAGTTGTTATTTATCCTGTTCGTTGTGAAATATCGAATTATCCTTTTATTACTGGCACTCCCGCTTACGGTTGCTGCGCAACCCGACACAACCGTGGTTCCCGCCGCGACCTGCAGCCCCAAATTCGCCATCCAGGGGATGTACCAGAACGGCTATGTATTCGGGACCAATAAATTTCTCAAGGGGGTCAATGCCGAGGATGTCAGGATCAACTCCTTCCAGGCATTTTCGCTGAAGTTGTCGACCCAGACAACAGGTGAAAACGCGTGGCAGCAATCCTACAACTATCCCCAGTATGGCGTGGGGCTTTACCTGGCCGACTTTTTCAGACATAAGGAGGTTGGTGTACCAATCGCGGTTTTCGGCTTCTTCAACGCGCCGTTTAAACGGTGGAAAAAGCTGGTGCTCAACTACGAGATCGGCTTCGGTGCCACTTTCAACTGGAGATCGTACAACCCGGTAACCAACCAGTACAATGTGGCCATCGGCGCGGGCGAATCGTTTATGATCGACGCCGGCATGAACCTGCAGTTTCTGGTTACCTCCAGGCTCGAACTGGCAGGAGGCTTCAGCCTGACCCACTTTTCAAACGGGGCCCTGAAGGAGCCGAATTCAGGGTTCAACACCATCGCCCCGAAAATCAGTATCCGGTATAATTTTTTCGATCCGCCCACTTTTATAAAACACGATATTCCACGTTTCACACCCCGCAACGAATGGCTCTTTTCCGCCTACGGCGGTGTTAAAAACGTGATATTTGATTCGGTCAGCCTGCCACTGCTCGAAAAATACGAAGGGGTCTATTTTCCTGTTTTCGGCGTTTCGGTCATGTTCAACCGCCAGCTGAACAATAAATCAAAGATCGGTGCAGGGATCAATGTCGGGTACGACGGGGCGATCAATGCCCAGGCAGCGGTCGAGGCAAACGAGCTGGATTCGGATGGTGGCAAATTCACCGATAAGATCATGATCAGCGTTTACCCCTCCTATGAACTGGTAATCCATCACGTTTCAATTCTTATCCAACCCGCTTTTTACCTGTATCGCAAAAAACTGGCAAACCAATCTCCGGTCTTTCACCAGCGGGTCGGGCTGAAATATCATATCACGGACCATCTTTTCATGGGAATTACGCTGGTGGCCTACCAGTTCCACGTTTCCGATTTTATTGAATGGAACATAGGCTACCGCCTTTAATAAACCGGCATCTCATGCTGCCTATTCTTTCTCCCGTTTTTACTTGATTTCCGGGGATTTAATGTCGTATATTTGAATGTACAACAACGAACCTGCTAAACGATCGCCATGGATATTAAACACAATGTTGTAGGATGGTTTGAGATACCGGTTACCGATATGGACCGCGCCATCAGCTTTTATGAAGCAGTATTTGACTTCGGCCTGACCCGGGCAAAAATTGGTAGGATGGACATGGCCTGGTTTCCCTGTGTTGCCGATTCAATCGGTTCGGCCGGTTCGCTGGTCTTGATGCCCGGAAGGTATAAACCCTCTTCCGACGGCGTTCTGGTTTATTTCACAGCGTTCAGTGGCGATGTTTCAAATGAACTTACCCGCGCCGTTGCGGCAGGAGGCTCGGTTTTGATGCCCAAAAAACTTATCTCCAAAGATATCGGTTATATGGCCATCTTCCTCGATAGTGAAGGAAACCGTATTGCACTGCATACGCATTAACATCACCGGTGAATTGAGGCAATCGGCCGGAAATTTAGGAAAAAAATGATTCGATCTTCAGCATTCGAAATTCGATGTTCATTATTCAATATTCATAATTCGTTATTTTAACGTCTTTCCAATGAAAAAGAGCAAACGGCCTGTGATCCTGGGCGCTCTGGCAGCTGCCCTGGTGTTCGTTGCAACGGTTATCGTCTGTTACATCGTCTGGTTTCTTCCCGACATCCCCCTGCAGGAGATCAAACCCGGAATCTCAGTGGCCAACATCGAACACGGAAAATACCTTGCAAACCATGTGATGGTCTGCATCGATTGTCATTCTGCGCGTGACTGGACAAAATTCTCGGGGCCTGTCGTTGCCGGGACCGACGGCAAGGGAGGAGCAACACGCCGCCCCGCTCCGATCCTGCCTTCCCGATGAACATCGTGCTGCACCTCTTTCCACGAAAATCGTCGCCTTCGGTAAAGCCCCCTGAATCCGACACGGTAGGATATGGCGTGTACATCGTCAGGGCTGCGGGATGCGTGGAATGCCACACGCCTGCCCGGCACGGGCAGATCGACAAGGCACTTTCCTTTACGGGTGGAAGGGAATTCGGGTTGACCGGCGGGATGCTCTGCTCCGCCAACATCACGCCCGACCCTGAAACCGGCATCGGTAACTGGACACAGGAGATGTTCGTCGTCCGCTTCAGGGGTTATGATCCTGTCGTTTTTACACCTGCCGTTCTTAAAAGCGGCGACCAGCAATCAATCATGCCCTGGACCATGTCCGCGGGAATGACGACGGCCGACCTCGCCGCTATTTACCATTACCTCCACAGCCTGAAACCGGTTAAGAACAAGGCTCTCAAGATCAGGCCATTGGTGGCAAAATAGCAAAATGGCGTGATCAAAGTGCCCTCAATTCGGCTTTTGCCGATTCGAATTCAGCCATGATATCGTGAATGATCTTTGCGGCGGGTTTGATATCGTGGATCAGGGCTGCGACCTGGCCGATTTCGAGTTCCCCTTCGTCGGTGTCGCCCTCGAACATCCCCAGTTTTGCACGGCCTTTACCCAGGAATTGTTTTAACTCCTCCGGCAGGGCGCCTTTTAATTCCATATCCATCACCTCCGTTAAAAACCGGTTCCGGATCAGCCGCACCGGCATAACGGCTTTGAGCGACAAAAAGGTGCCGCCATCCTCCGTATCGACCACCTTTTGTTTAAAGGCATCGTGTGCCGATGATTCTTCCGATGCCACGAACCGGCTTCCCATTTGCACGCCGTCGGCTCCCAGAGCCAATGCGGCCAGCAACCCCCTCCCTGTGGCAATCCCTCCCGCGGCAATCAACGGCAGATTCACAGCCTCCCTTATCAGCGGGATCAGCGTAAAGGTAGTGGTCTCTTCGCGACCGTTATGGCCGCCTGCCTCAAAACCCTCGGCCACCACGGCATCCACCCCCGATTTTTCACATTTCAAGGCTGATTTCACATTGGGTATCACATGAACTACA
This sequence comes from uncultured Bacteroidales bacterium, assembly GCA_903928285.1. Taxonomy (GTDB): domain Bacteria; phylum Bacteroidota; class Bacteroidia; order Bacteroidales; family FEN-979; genus CAIVAT01. Next base: position 3,507 of record CAIYQH010000121.1, on the reverse strand, counting down.
ATGATGCCATGCTCTTTCAACCTGGGTGTCCAGGTAGCCGGGTTCCCGGCTGAGGTGAAGACAATCGCCACACCCTTACGGATGACAACATCGATCTGCTCCTCCACCCGGGAATAGATCAGGGGGAGGTTTACCCCGAAGGGCTTACCGGTCGCGGCTTTACACTTGCGGATATGTTCTTCGAGCAGTTCGGGGGTCATCGAACCGGCCCCCAGCAGACCCAGGCCACCTGCATTGCTGACAGCTGCGGCCAGGCGCCAGCCGCTGCACCAGATCATGCCGCCCTGGATGATGGGGAGATCGATGTCAAAAAGCCTGGTAACGGTGGTTGTCATTAATTTGGAGATATGGAAAGCGTTATCGTGAAGAATGATGGAAATACACCACAATAGGCACAGTAGGACACAATAAAAAAAGGAGAGGCAAGCAGAGTTTCATAGAAATATGCAATAACCATTATAACAATGCTCCTGCAAGCCTGGTTGGTTAATTATAGGTACTATATGTGGCTTAAAAAAATCCCTAAACCCCTGCTAAAATCCTTATAATTATCCTATTGTGTCCTATGTGCCTAATGTGGTGAAAAAACCTACTCCCCCCGTTTGTACACAATCGAAACCAGCGACTTATCATCCCCCCCCATATTTACGGTAAGCCCATAGGGCCGGCCTGCCGGAATGGGTACCTGGGCATCGCCGGCTTTACCGGTGAGTTGTTCAAGGATGGTTACCGCCTGGTGAACGCCGGTACCTCCTGTGGGATGTCCCCAGCCAATGAGCCCCCCTGTGGTATTGATCGGAATGCGGCCGCTGCGGGCTGTATTTCCCTCCAGGATAAAATCGGCACCTTTGCCCTTTTCGGCAAAGCCAATGGCTTCCATGCACATCAGCCCTGCTATGGTAAAGCAATCGTGGATTTCGGCCGTAGCCACCTGGTCACTGGTAATCCCGGCCGAGGCCAGGGCCATCTTCACAGCCTCTTTCGTCGTGGTCAGTTCGGCAGGATCAAAGGGTGGCTTGGTGATATCCTCCTCCATCTGTCCCCAGCCTTTTACTTCAATAGCTTCGCTTTTAGGGATTCCGCAACGTTTCAGCCCCTCTTCCGACACGATGGCGATGGCCGAGGCTCCGTCGGAAACCTTGGAACAATCGAAAACGGTAAGGTTGTCGATGAAGGTCCTGCCGTTGGGTTCCATCATGGCCAGGGCCTCCAGATCCTTCACACTGTTATGATATTCCTGGGCCGTCGGGCAAAGCCTGGCATTTTCAATGGCATTGCGGAACCAGCGGGCCAGCCCCTGGCGGGTTTTATCCCTGCCATACTTTTCAAAGTAGGCACCGGCCCTGTCGCTGAACTGCCCCGGGAAGAAATAGGCATGACCTGTTTTGCGGTTCTTGAACCAGCCGGCACCTGCCAGGAAGTCGGCGCAATAGATGGCCTTCACGGTATTCTGTACCTCCACACCGATCACCAGCACCACCTCGGCAGTCTCTGCCAGGACGCTCTTGATGCCACTCATCAGCGCCAGTCCGCCCGTAGCACAGGCCCCCTCGACCCTGATGGCGGGCTTGTACCGCAAACCCTCGTCGACAAAAGGGAAAAAGGCAGCCAGGTTGGCTTGCCTGTTAAAACGGGAGGCCATGAAATTGCCGATGACACATTCATCTACATGGGCTGCTCCGCCAATCATTTTCAGCGTTCCCTGCCCCGCTTCACGGATATACTCCTCCAGCCCTGGACGCTCCTTCTTCGGGTTGAACTCCTTACGGCCGGTACCCATCGAGAGGGTGTTGTATCCGGCAACCATATATACTTTTCTTCTCATAATCAATTTTTTTATTCCTGATCCAAAGGATGGTGACGGGACTGCCAGGGCGGGTTTGTGCTCATGAATGGTCTTGGTAAAACAGGTCGTTTATTAACCACAAAGACACAATGAAGGCACAAGGGCCGCATGGGGAATCATCCGTCAGCGCCCTTGAAAAAGGTTTATCATAAATAATTATTTATCGGACCATATGCGTGGAAAAAGCCTGTCAGCAGTACCGTATTAACGTCATTTTCGTTGGCGGCAACGCCTGAGCTGACCAAAGCCGATCCAATTTCGCAGGAACGGGTGGCATAAAACCTCGCCAGTTCGGCCCCCAGGCCCGAAGCATTTTTAAGCTGGCCGAAGTATTCGCGCAGGATCTCCTCTTTGGCTTTGTTGCCTACCACCGATTTCCATGTAGGTGCTGCCGGCAAAGCGCCGAACCTGGCATCCACGGCAGGCTCGATTTCGCTGATGGGGATATAGGCTTTTGTTTCCGGGTCGAAAATCGCCACCGGCCGTCCCTTCTCGTATTTCAGGATACCGTCCTTCTGGGAACCATCAGAATACTGACCTCCCTTCACGCCAAGCGCCAGCAGCCTGTCGAGCAGCGGGCAGTGCAGTGTCTCCTCCTTCAGGTGACGATCCATCACCGACATGATAAAGCTGCAGACATCCACCCCGACGTAATCAACCAGCTGGAAGATGCCCATCGGTCTTACCAGCAGGTCCTGGCTGATCCTGTTCATAGCATAAACCGCTTCGACAAAGGTGAATTCCCTGCCCAGCTTTTCCACTTCGGAGGCGGCATGCAGGATATCTCGCATGAAATGCCCGTTCCCGATAAAGCCGGCCACATCGTGCGAGGGAACCACCACCTTGCGAAGGCTCCTGGCATAGGCAAGGGCAAAGGCTTCAACCTCGGGAAGTGTATGGGCCGAACGGATGATCTCGACCAGTTTCTGCACGGCCGGCGGATTATAGAAATGAAAGCCGATGACCCTGCCATTGAGCCCGGCGCCCTCGTCCAGTTTCGTGATCGGGATGGAGGAGGTATTGGTGAAAAACCAGGGCTGGTGGGGATTGTTTGCCGAAATTTTCGTAAAGATGCTGATCTTCAGGTCAGGATCTTCTTTGATGGCCTCAAACACCATGTGTGAGTCGTAGGCAGCCTCCATGCGCGTGGAGGGGCGCACGAGACTGATCACATCAAAGATGTACTGGTTGATGATCTCATCATTGTCGATCAGGTCGGGATAACCGGCATATACCTTGCGCAGGGCCACCACCTTTTTTTCGGCCATCTTGAGTACCTGAGCCTTCAGGTATTTCAACACCCCCGACAGCGCTTCATCTGAAACGTCGATGGCATTGAGGACAAAGGGTTTGCCCTTGTTTTCAGGTTTCAGGCTTATGTCGGCCATCTCCACCGCGGTAAGCAGTAATATCCCGCTTCCCATTTTCCCGGCAGCGCCCAACACGGAAACATGTTGTAATCGTTCTTCGTAAGTCATAGAAATATATTTATTATGGTTGGTATTTTAAAAAAGGCCGCAGGCAGTAGCAAATGATCTTGGTAAATTTAAAAATTCTCAAATAACCAAACCCTCCCATCGTCCCATCAGCAAATCAGCACATCAGCACATCAGCACATCAGCACATCATCCCATCAGCACATCAGCACATCAGCACATCAG